>PKWD01000048.1 GCA_003131945.1 Acidimicrobiaceae bacterium | reverse complement strand
AATCGCAACGACGGGCCGACTTCGTCGGCAGTCAGCTCGACCCGGCTACGACGGTCGCCGTTGTCGGTCTCCCAGGCGTGCTGCTCGAGACGACCCGTCACGATGACCCGTGTCCCTTTGACGAGACTCAGTGCCACGTTCTCGGCGAGCTCTCTCCAACAGATGACGTCAAAGAACGAAGTCGCCTCCTCCCAGGTGTCGCTCCCTCTTGTCTGCCATCGCCGATTCACCGCCAAGCCGAACGTGGCGTTCGCCTGTCCTTCTTTCGTGTAGCGAATCTCTGGGTCGCGGGTCAGGTTCCCGGACAGCGTGGACGAGTTACTCATGAGTGGTTCGCTCTCCTTCGTGTTGCGCACCGATTAGGCGGCAAGACGATTCTCAGAGCTCAACCTCTCTCGACGACTCGCCAGCAACCTGGCAGACAACCTCGCTCCCGATTGATAGTCACCAACGGCTAACGATGTACAAACGGAGCAGGGCGTCGCGACAGGACTCGATAGAGGTCCAGGGTCTCGGGGTGAACGGCGTCAAATGGTTCAACGTCGTCAGCGACGAGACGTACGAGCTCGGTCATGACCGACTCCACCCCTGCCGGGTTTCCGGCCGCGTCGGCGGCCCGTAGGAGGATGCGATACAGGCGTTCGTCGTACGCGCTGACCTGGAGCCCTTTGCGGGCCGACCATTCAGCTCCGCCGGGATCGTCAACCGAGAGACGGTGCTCGGAATAGCGGCTCGCAAGATCAACGACCACCGCTTCTACATTCGCAGCGATTCCCTCCAGCAGCACCCAGTCTGGTGCCCGAAGTCCTTCNNGAAGGGGCGTCCTCGAATCAACTCGAGTGCCTGGCGCCAGCTCTCAGGTTCCACCCGCGCTGCCAATTCGGCGAACCGATTCCAGTCACTTCGCACACTTGGACCCAGCGACAGGCGGCCATGAGCACGGGGCAAATGGTCTTCGCCGGAGATCGACACTCCCAAGGATCGACGAGCCGCAGACGCCGTCGAATGCAGGCTGGCGGAAGCCATGACTCGGTCCGGCCAAAGAGCAGTCGCCCACTGCTCGCTGGAAGCACCATTTCGATGCATGGCGAGATAGACGATCAACTCGACGGCCCATGCCCTTGTAAAGGGCCGAGCGGCGCCCACAATCTCGACCGGCCCCAGCACCCGCACGACAACCTCGGCTCCTCGCTCTGACTCCTCGCGAAGTTCATCGACATCAGAGACCGAGAACCAGTCGTCTCGCATTTCGCCTGGTCGCTCGACGCCTTGAAGCTCGTGATCTGTCACATCGTCCACGAGTTTGTCGTACGGAGGTTCGGTAGGTAGAACACCATCCAATTTGCCGGCAACCCTCACCAGGGATCCGACACCTGTCGAGAGCTCCGTGTCGACGGTCTGAGACCGGAAGGCGGAAGCTGTATCTCCGTTCGTTCTCACCTCGATCCGTCCGCCGTGTGTGTCTAGATGCCAGCGCGCCGTACCGGTAGGCGCACCGAGGACAACGACCAGTCCGAGGCCGCCGTCTCCGGCCAGCCTGGCCAGCGCTGCGGCACCGTCCCTATCGGCCTCGACGCAACGGGCAGTGCACAGGACCACACACAGATCCCAGGCATCACCACCTTCCGCCCACCGGATCTCCCAATTTGCCTTCCGGCCCACACTCGCCAGGAGTGCACTTCGCTCTCGAACTCTCCGGTGGACCTTCGGCACGACTTCAGAGATAGTCGGAACATGGCTGACCCGTTCCAGGGCCTCGAGCTCCTGATCAAATCCGACCAGAATGAGATCGAGCTGGTCCGCCCACTTGGCCGTCGCCATTTCGACGGCAACCGCTCCCAGGATCCCTTCTGTGCTCATCCCCGTGACATCGATGGATGCGGCCTGTTCCAGATCGATCAGGACTAGGCCGAACTCATCACGACCGAGCGTAACCAGTGCCGGGAAGGGAGCATCCGTGCGAACGACTTCAGAATCTTCTCGGAGTGACTGGATGGTCGTGTGGTCCCTGGAGAGCAACCAACTGTTCGCCTGCGGATCGGAGGTGAATGGTTGAGGGGGCAGTCGACTGGCCGAGATCGGGTCAAGCACGATCTCCAAGGCGTGGTCGCCGAGCCGGACAACTGTCGCTAGTGGTGGCATCACCCCGCACCGAAGTGAAAGGGTTACCAGGGCTCGAAGCCCAAGATCGATTATGTCCACTCCCTCTGGGTCTGCTTCGATCCGCAGTCGCCGTTCCAGGGCCGCCAGATCACTCTCCGGCAGGGCGATCCGCATTCCACCCGGACGGTGGCGACGCTGAACACGGCGCAACTTCTCAAGCAATGCGACCACTCCTGCCCCGAGAACTCCGTACTCGATTACACCGAGAGGCAGAGGTGCGCGTGAGTGCACGCTTGCCTCCGATCCGGTCGTTTCTAATCCTGGGGGATTGAGCCTCTCCCCACCGATCGCTCCGTCGTGCCCACCTTCCTCGCTATGACCGGATGCAAAGAGGCCAGGACTGAGAAATGTCTGCTCACCAGGAGCAACTGCTTTGGACTGCACCATGTCGGCGACCGATCCGCTCGACCGTTCGACCAATGGCGCTGGGCCGTTCACGATCGCTGACGACGGAAGCGCCAATTCCCATCCGGGGAATATCCAATGGGCATCGGTCAAATGCCCACCGTCGGGCTGTATGCGGCCGTAGTTCAAGCTTGCGATCTCCGGCCATCGCAGGGGCGACCCCAACTGATGTTCGGCGATCGACCACAGAGTGTCGCCCGGCTGGACCACATACGAGGCATACGTCATCTCGGCCGACAGTTGGTCATCGGCCGCCGCAAGAACATCATGCTGCGATATCCCTGACGAACCGGTGTTGGAATAGCCCACGATGCCTGTTGAACGATCCGTTCGAAGGGCAGCATGATCATCTTCAGCCATTCTGTGGATGGCTGTCGGTGCTGCCTGAAAGCGCATGGGAAGACCATCTCTCCCGATAGGGACAATGGCAAGAGACGCTCCGACCAGAGTGGCCGCGAACGACTGGATGTGACGACTCGCGGGCAGGCGCAATGTTGGGCGCCCACGGACGGCGGCGGCACTCTCTACGGCAACGCAGACAACGAGCCAGAGCCAGACGCTCCAGGCCGCACAGGTCATAGCTTTTGTGATCGCAGCATCGCTCAAGGACTCGTTCAAGTAGTGGGTGACGGTGCTCGGATGCGCACCAATATGCTCAAGTAGTGCCAGGGGTGGTGGCACGCGAAAGACGAGGAGCACCGCGGGAATACCGAATACAAGTCCGGCCAATCCGAGGAGTGATCCGATCCAGCGAGAAATAGTCTTCGGCTCATTCCCAACGCCAAGTGCGGTGACCGACGGCATTCAATCCTCCTGGCTGACACCGTGGACGTTGATTGCGCTGGCCGTGACCGATATGACGATTCGATTGATGCCCACAATTCCGAGAATCACAGTCGGCTCGTCGGTGGCGATATGAACAGTGACGATCTGGCCAACGACGGATGTGGTTCCGGGCTGACCAACTGAAGCCAGGTAAGCATCGGATGCACGAATTGCGCCGGCTGGGTCGATCTCGACCTGCCCTGACCGCAGAGCATCCACCGACAGTTGACCGGCCCCGGCGCGCGCTGCTTGCTGTGCTTCGGCCAGAGCTGCCGATCGAACCGCTATCGCCCGACCTGCGTCTACGACGAGACCGATCAAGATGAAGAGAGTCACACAGAAGACAGCCATGAAGGCCGTCAGCGACCCTGCTTCGCCGCGTCTTTTCGTGAGCGGCGAATCACACGCTGCGGTTCGGGTGGACAGACGGTCCGGATTCGCAAACAGATCGGTACTCATTGGACGGAACGAAAGGGGTCGATCGGTGCGCTTACCGCCGCCTGCACCTCCGCGTGACCCGGCATTCCAGGGATGAGGAGATCGGCGAACTCGATCTGACACGACACGATGACACGCACGGATCCACCGGGGACGAAATCTCCGGTCTCCGCCGACACGTTCAATTGGGTGCAGGAGTGAGCCTGATTGGCCACAATCGGCGTCGCTGCTGTGAGTGCAGCTGATTGGGCGTCCCCCGCTGAAGGGACGACCGAGGCGGCCTCGGCTGCCGCTCGGGCAGCAGCCACCACCTGCTCGCGAGCCAACTCGAAGCGTCCGAAACCTAGGGCCAACAGGACAAACAAGACGATGACAGGTGTCAGGACAACGAGTTCGACCGTAAGACTCCCCCTCTGCCCATGGCTGCTCGACGTTCGATCGCTTCTCACCCTGACTCCCGGAACTCCTGGCTGAGCCCGGTGCGAGTTGCCGATACCGGAAGCCGTAGCCAGGGAATGATCGACTCAGTGGTCCCCGAAACCTTGACCTCGACCACGCCTCCGGTGATGACCCGAGCCTGGACAGATGGATCCACCACGACCTGGCTTGCGGTAGCCGTCAACTCCGCCCGGGCCTCGATCTGGCCCGCTGTCGGCGAACCGCCGCTAGCAGTGGCAGCTTGTTCGCCAGTCGTTGCAGCTCCCTGCACGAGGGTTGCTGCATGAGCCCACAGGCATACCTGAACGACCAACAAGACGACCATCATCGCGACCGGGACGATTACAACTGATTCGACAACCACCGATCCCGCTTCTTGGGGACCTCCCACCGGCCGCCGCCGATGACCGCCGATGGACTCGACGCCGTCGTGATCAATTGAGATCGATCGTGTTGGCCTTTGTCGTAATCTTCGCCACGATGATCGCCCCGATCGCGATCGCCAGAGCGGCGAATACCGCCGTGATGATGACCGTTTCGACGACGCTCCCTCGCTCATCTGGTAGCACAGTGTCGATGTATCGAGAGCGGAGGTACATCCATAGCACCTGCGTTTGTAGGAACATTGCCTTTGCCTCCCTTTTTGTACAGCCATCCGTATGATGCTCACGTGTGTGTTGCTCATATCGTCACAATCCAGCGGAGATCCGGGCGACCGCTGGATAGGCAATGAACACAAGGAAGCCGACCAAGAGGAATATTCCCGGGAGAAACAACCTCTCTGTCACGCTGTTCGCTTCCGACTCCGCTTCAGCGAGTTCGTGACGCCTGATCGAACTGGCCTTGGCTGCGAGGGTCAGACGGATCCGGGCACCTTCGGCACCGGCCAATCCCACAGCGGCCGCAAGCTCCGTCAACTCAGTCAGCCCGAGATCGCGGCCCAGTCGGTCCAAAGCATCCCAGGGCGGCTCCCCGGCGTCCTGAGCCAAGACAAGGGCATTCAGCATCTGCTCTGATACATCGTCCTCCCCGATGCGGGCGGACGCATGCAGCGCTCCTTCGATCCCCATGCCTCCAGCGAGACACAAGACGACCAGGTTGAGGAAGGATCCGACGACCCTGCGTGCCGAACGTCTCGCCCGCCCCGCTCGCGAGTGCAGAACAAGGACGGGCAGGGCCCCTCCAGCACACCCCAGAGTGAGACCCGTCCAAATCGGGACCGAAAATGGGATATGCGCGCCTCCGGCGGTCACCACTATCCACCACACACCAGGGAGAACAAAGCCAGCGGTCGCACCCAAGAGGACCTCGCCACAGAATTCCTGAACTGAGATCCCCGTAATCGTGAGAAGTGGCCACAGTCGCGAGCGCACGTAATCGCGTTCAGAAGCGACGACGGCAAGGCGGGCGGCGAAATACCGATCAAGTCGCACGCCAGACGGTCGTTTAGGGACCTCGGAGCGTCTCCACGCGCTGTCGGGATGCCGCTCCAGTTCAAGCAAGGCGGAGTGCAGTGACGGCGAGGCGGGGCGCAGTGCCGCGATGACACCGATCACTCCCAGCGCTGAGCCGAGGGCGGTCACAACGACGGTCGTCATACCCGACGCCCTTCTGGCAACGGTCCTCGCCACGACTTGGGGCGCACAAGACGCACCATCAGAGTCAGTCCTGCGACATAGCAGGCTCCAACGAGTATGAGCACAAGTTGGCCTGTCACGGAGCCGTAGGGTGCCAGATATGACCGAGCAACCAACATGAGAAGGGCGACAAACCCGATGGAGAAACAGATCACCGTGCGAACGCCACTGCGCGCCGAAGCCCGACTTGCCTCCACCCGAAGGCGCATCGTTACTTCATCGCGGGTTGAATCTGCCAAGG
Source organism: Acidimicrobiaceae bacterium (assembly GCA_003131945.1). Next base: position 11,754 of record PKWD01000048.1, on the reverse strand, counting down.
CGCCCAAGAGCTCAACTAACCGCTGAGCTCGGGACGTCGCTGCCAATCGGAGGGCGCAGACAACGTCTTCAGCACTTGAGTCGTTGACTTCGGCGGCAAACAACCGCAACGAGTCGTCCATGGCCACGCCGCTCATGATCCGGTCAGCGAGATGCGCCACGGGCATCCGGATCTCATCCGGAGCGACTCCCGCGGTCGCCACAATCGACTGAGCCAGACCGGCTGATGCCGTCAACGTGTCTCGGAGGAGCTCAGTCCACACCGCCACCGCCTCCGTACGACGAGTCAGGTCTTGTGATGCCGTCGATCTGAGCGCTGCAGGAAGGGAGTACGTCGCCACGGCAGCGAGGAGAGCCGCTACCGGCCAGCGAGTGACCGTGCCGACAATCAGGGCGCTAACCAGGGGTAAGCCGATCTTCGTGATCCAGCTGTGTGTATTCCAAGTGGACTCACGTCCGTTCAAACGCTTCTCAACTCTGAACAGTCGGGTCGTTGGCGTCGTTTCGCTCGACACACCCACCGTTGGCCGCTGGAGCGCCGCCACGATCCCCACTACCCCAATGCCGACTCCGAATGAGCAGGCAACGACGATGAGGATCATCTCCAGGCCGCCATATCCGCTCGCAGAGACGATGGCTCAAATCCGTGTTCGACAAGCTCTTCCAAGGTCGCAGATCGCAACGGTGCTCCCGACACAGTGCCAGCGGCTCGATCCGAGTGGTAAACCTCATTCGAGATGACCTGCAGGCCCTCGGCATCGACAACTTCCCTGACCGATGACACGTATCGTTGACGGTGAAGCGCCTCGAATGTGCAGGGCTGTCCTTCGGACGCTTCGGGGTCAGGGTGACGCCATGAGAGATAGTGCATATCTGCTGAACGCTTGTCGGCGGGTTCGTCGACGACATCGACGAATACGACAAAATGAACAGAACCAGCAATGAGTATGTTTGTGGACTCAAGCGGCAGTCGTTCTGACGCCTGAACCGCATACGACGCCAGGCGTCGGAATACACCAGATGAGGAATCGGCGTGGATCGTGCACATCGATCCCGACCGGCCCTGACTCATTGCATTGAGCATGGGCAGGACTTCATCCCCAAGGACCTCGCCAACGATGACCCGGTCTGCATTCATACGCAGCGCCCGACGCACTAGGCGGGCCATCGTGATCCCTCCTTCCCCTTCTGCATTGGCGTTGCGAGCCTCGAGGGCCACAAGATCCGGGTGCCGGTTCGGCATTGCATCGAGCCCCAGCTCGAAAGCCTGCTCGATCGTGACGACTCGCTCTCGGGCAGGGATCTCAGCCGAAAGGGCACGAATGAGCGTCGTCTTCCCCGCGTTCATTGCTCCGCCGACCACGATGTTCTTTCTCGACCGGACAGCCGCAGCCAGAAGACTGTGCAGGAACTCATCCACAGTCCCCAGCTTCTCGAGGTCACCTAGTGATAGATCGACATACCGGTGTCTCCTTATCGATACGGCCGGCCGTGAGACAACCGACATCAGGGCCGACAGCCTGCTGCCGTCCTGGAGACGCAGATCAAGTTCCGGATGCGCCGTGTCAAAGCGTCGCTCGGAGAGTCCGAACCGGGCGGCGGCAGAGCGAAGGGTTTCCACCAGCTCGGCGTCCGAGTCTGCAATGGGCTCCACGAGGGCCTTCCGGCCGTTCGCGTAGGTGACCCATACTCGATCGCATCCATTGACGTCGATGTTCTCTATCTCGACATCGTCCACGAGCTCTTGCAGCCGGCCGAGACCAAAGAGGGCATCGAGGACTGCGTGCGCGAGTCGCTGTTCCTCGATCGGTTCGATGGGAGTCTGGCCCAATGCGACACGCTCAGCCGCCATGTCGCGAAGCCTTGTGAGCGCGAGTTGGCGGGCGAGTTCGCGTCGATCTGCGAGTGCCAACTCTCGAGAACCGGACGCCGCCAGATCGTCGGCCACGTCAGAGCGCAGACGAGCGAGCAGTGATCGAAGGTCAAGGTCCACAATTGATCACGGGGATGCCGCCGGGGTTCGTTCGTCTCCTCGAACTTGCCGCTGTCTTGATACTCGAGGTACGGAGCTGAGTCGCTCGTTGAGCAGATCGCGGCCTTCGAGGGCTCGACTCATCTGTACTCGTTTCCCCAGCCCTCGATCCCGAGGAGGGTCGTTGGGCCAGTCTCCAATGAGCGCGGTCACCATCTCCCTCGCGAATGCCACAAGACCAGACCTGATGAATCGTCTGGCGGTCCCAGGCGATCCACACGCCATCAGGGCGGCGCTGGGATCAAACGGGACAGCTCCCAACACAATGACGTCGAGTTCTTCGGCCATCTCAGCTGTCTCGTAGGTACCGGTTCCCACGACGACTGCATAAGGAATTGACGAAGACAATTCGTTGATCCTGGACGTTGCCCATCGGGCATGAGCAACCCCCGCCACGTCGGGACGCACGAGAAGAACCACGCCGTCGGCAGCTCGAATCATTTTCTCCTGCCCGACTGCTCCTGGCATCAGTCGGCCGCAGTCGGCAAGCAGGTCGCAGTCGGGGGGGACGATGTCCGAGGTCGACATGCCCAGTTCGCGATCGAGAGCCATGGCGGAATCCGATCCGGCAGGAGCGACGAGGACATCAAGACCGCCCGGAAGCTGCTGCGCGTGGGCCCTGTAGTCCGGTGTTCGCATCACCGCTTGACGCTCTGTCAGGACCAGGCTGGTCATGCTGAGCCGAGTCGACAAACCAAACCGCCCGGCGAGATCTCCGCCCGAGGGGTCGCATTCGGCCACCACGACTGCTCGATCGGCGGGCCATACGGCCCCGAGGACGCACGAAAGAGTCGTCACGCCCGGCGATCCCTTTGCAGAGCAGAGCGTGACCCGAGTCATGAGCCCGGAGCCACGACAACGAGGGCGACCTGACCAGCCGCTGAGGCGCTGGCGACAAGAGGAGCCAGCGTGGAGGCCGTGAGCAAAGACACATCGACCGCGTCAGAGCCGGACGCCGGAGAGGGAACGGCCTCAAGCACGGTGGCGTCGGGCACGAGGACGCTGCCAGCACCATTGGGTTGCGTACCTGCAGTTGGTGCCCCGCCCGCGCCCAGGTCGCCCGTGGCGTTGGCGCCGACCGACGCCGAATCTTGTACCCCTGCGGGCACCGTAAGGATGACCGCCACCGACTCCCCCGGTGCCACGCCTGATTCCGGGAATTGGCCCTCCTTCAGAGCAACGCCCACGATTGATTTACCGGCCGGGGGTGAAAAGCTGGTGACCAACTCGTTCGTCGTCACCAGAGTTCCTGGCTCGAGAGCTTCGGCTGCTCGCCGGCCCACCACGGCAGAGCTTTCGGCGACAGGCACCGTAGTGATACCTGAATTCGACGAGATTCGGACGACGATGAGGTCGCTCGCCGTCAGAATCTGACCCTGCGGGACGGTTCTTCCGACAGCAAGCACCGATATTTCTCGACCGGCCTTCAGGTACACGCTTGTGAAGACAGCGACGCACGCGACAACGAGGGCGAGCGAACCGGCGGCAAGGGCCGGACGCCGGCGATGAGCAATGGGGTCAAGCCGAAGTCCGGAGATCCGTCTTCCCGAGTCGACCTTGGGAGGAGTCAGGGTGGTTGACACCTCAGTATCCCGATGCAGTCATTGGACAACCCCGATCGACTCGACCTGCTCGACACGGACCGGCACCGTTGATGCCGTGTGCAGCGATGGAAGCGTTCCACCACCGGGTGCGCCGATGGCGGTCCACGTCACTTCCCACACCACCGTGGCCGTTACTGCGAAGGCGCCGTCGTTCGGATCCCCGTCGCTACTGGGCTCTCCGTCGGAGGAGCGGGCGTACGTATACGCACACGACGTGGACTGCAGATTCGCAGCGAGATCCAAATTGTATTGGGCGCCCGGTCCATCGCAATCGACCTCCCCGCCATCACCCATCGTCCATGTCACCGTCTCCGGGGTGGCCGAAGCGTTGGCCGTGACTCCTCCAACGGTCGCCGTCGCTTGGTACGCGTGCCATGCCGCGGGATCAACAGCGAGCCACGTGGGGAGATTCACCACGCTGAACTCCGCTGGGTTGACCTGGATCGATGGCGAGGGCAGGACGATCGAGGCCGCCGCTTGCAACGCAACCGCCCTGGCGCTGATTCCGACGCCGGTGCCTACCGGCGGTGCGCTCGGCCCTGTGGCGATCCATACAGGATGGCCGTCCTCATCCGCCTGCGTTCCGGGACACTGCACGAGATACCAATTGCCTGGCGTCGGACCCCCCGGGGCCAGATCAAAACCGGCAGCAGCAGCCAGCATGATCGGGGTATACGTGCACGAAGGCCCGGATCCGTTCCCGCCACTGTCGGCAGCGGGAGTTCCCGAAGAACCGGGCGAAGACGACGAGGTGGAGACACCCACCGAGATCGTGTCTCCTCCCTCAGAACCTGAAGCCCCTGCACCGGCAAACGCCGTCGACGGCCACACGGCTAGACCGAGCGCCACCAGAAGGACACCACTGACCTTTACGCTGGCGGACACGAGCCCTGCAACATGTCACTGTGGTCGATCTTCCATCCGCTCGGGGTGTTGATCATGTCCGAGGTGAATCCTTCAAGACCGGCTTCCCCCAACTCACCGGGCACAGGCTCGTGCGTCGAGCTATAGACAACAATTTCATTTCCGTCAATGCAGGCAACGACGGTCGCCTTCTCGGTGGAACTCCTCACCACGTTCACCCTCAAGACGGAGTCTTGACCGACGGCGATGTAGCCGGCCCCATATTCGAGCCAGAGATTGTGGGTGGCGATTCCCAGCTCCGGCGGAGCAAAGGTCGCGGCCAATGCAGGGTTCTCCCAATCCATGTTGCGCGCCGCCGTGTCGAGAGCATCAAAAGCCGCTCGCCATCCAGTGGTGATGGCGCCGTCTCGAGTATCGGAACCGAATGCTTTCGGCATGACTCCCCTTGCGTTCGTCTGCACGTTGCTGCCGCACGACGCGACTACGACGGTTGTTGCAATGAGAACTGCACCAAAGATTGACCGGTTCTCCCACCGCCATCTCCACGGATCCGGCCGCACCGAGGCTGACCATAAGGAAGCCTCAATGCGCGCTCAATGGAAGCTTTGTTCCACTTATCAGTTACACCCCATCGGTCGAGACTCGGCGCAGATCCCTCCTTCCGACGCGCGCCGTGTCGCGATCCGATCGGGTTGTGGCTGTCGGATGCTATGAGGGGACGGACCACACCGGAACAGTGCGGCACCGAGTTCGCCGGAAACCTCACCGGGAACTTCGCAGGACCCCTTGCCGCCTGGGAAGTCCTCGTCAGAGGAACAAGAGCTCCTTCGACGCACGATGCGTCTCGCCTGCTCAAGGCCGAGGGACGCGCATAGGCTCCACAGATGGACCCAGATATGGGTGGGGAGGGGGGGCCGCAAGTGAACCAATTGACGGCCGTTGACGTAGAGACAGGTGTGCACGACACGCAGACCCATGGCGGCGCTTCGGCCAACGCCTCCGGAACCACCAAGGTGGCGACAGCTGATTTGGCGCAGACCTTCGAAGCGGTCGTGGCCAACGTCCGCTCCTCCTACCTCGGGAAGGACCTCACCGTCCGCCTGTCGCTCTGCTGCCTCATGGCCGAGGGCCATCTCCTCGTCGAGGACCACCCCGGCGTCGGGAAGACCACCCTGGCCAAGGCCCTGGCCCGCTCCCTCGGCCTCGGCTTCGGCCGCATCCAGCTGACGGCCGACTTGCTCCCCGCCGATGTCACCGGCGCCGTCGTCTTCGACCGCGACACCGGCCTCCTGGCCTTTCGACCCGGACCGGTCTTCACCAACATCCTCCTGGCCGACGAGCTCAACCGCGCCTCACCCAAGGCCCAGTCGGCCCTCTTGGAAGCAATGGAAGAGCACCAGGTGTCGGCCGACGGCACCAGCCATCTTCTTCCCCGGCCCTTTATGGTGATAGCCACCCAGAACCCCTTCGACGCCGCCGGCACCTTCCCCCTACCCCACAGCCAGCGCGACCGCTTCCTCATGCGACTCGACCTCGGCTACCCCGACCGCGAGACAGAGGACCTCCTGCTGTCCTCGACCGGGACCCGCCCGACCCCCGAGCAACTCGCCCCCGTCGGGAGTGCCGAGTTCCTGGCCGCCTTCGCCGCCGCCATCGACGCCACCTTTGTGGCCCCCGAGGTGCGGGGCTATGTCCTCGATCTCGTCCACACCACCCGCAACCATCCTGATCTGACCGTCGGCGCCTCACCCCGAGCCGCTCTGTCGGTGGTCCGCGCCGCGGCGGCCGTGGCCGTGACCCGGGGCCGCACCTACGTGACCCCCGACGACATCAAGATGGTGGCCGAGCCCACCCTGGCCCATCGCCTGCAGGCCCACCCGGCCGCCGAGCTGGCCGGGGCCACCGCCTCGGCCACCGTCACCGACATCCTGTCCCGGCTGCCCGTCCCCGTCGGCGCCGGCCGCTAACCGGATCCGTCCGGCTCGGCCCCGTCGCCTCCGGTGGTCTCGTTCCGAGGACTCCTCCTTTCCACCGGCGCCGGCGTTCTCGCCGTCGTCGGCCTCGGCTTCGGTGTCGAAGAGTTCGTCATGCTCGCCATCGCCCTGGGCGTGCTCCTTGTTCTGGGAGGCGCTTCCGTGTCGTGGCGNNGCCTCGATCTCCGGGTGCCGGCCATGGAGGTGAACGTCGGCCAAGCGGCGACAATGGAACTCCACGTCACCAATGGCGGTCGCCACACCATCCCTTCGGTCCGGATCGAGGCTCCGGCGCGTCACTGGACGGTGACCTATCCCGGGCTCGGAGCACGCCACGCCGTCTCACCTCCGGCAGGGACCGCGGCCGAGTCCAACCCCGTCGTCGCCCTGGCTCACACCCTGTCCTGGTCGGTACCCATCGCCGACCTCCGTCGCGGCTCCGACACCACCGTACGGATCCCCGTGCCCACATCCGTCCGCGGCGTCGTCACCCTTCACCCCGTCGGCGTCTGGTGCGAGGACCCCTTCCGCCTCTTCGCACTGCGCGCCGCCGTGGGGCCGTCGGCTCACATGATCGTCTGTCCCGTTCCCGATATGACCCAGGCGGCCCGCCTGCAGATTCAGACCGTCCTGTCCGGGCGGCCGTCGGACGCCCGGCCGGGCGCCACTCCCTCTGTATCGGTGGCCGGCGACGATCTGTCGTCGCTGCGGCCCTACGTCCCCGGCGACCATCTCAACCGGCTGCACTGGCCTGCCCTGGCCCGCACCGGCGAGCTCATCGTGCGCGACTTCACCGCTCCCGAATCGGGCCGCCTGGCCCTCCTCGTCGACCTGCGCCCCTCGGCCCACGGTGCGTCCTCGTTCGAAGCCGCCATCAGCCGGGTGGCCGCCCTCGGCTCCCGGGCGCTGGCCGACGGCGTCGCCCTCGAGCTCTGCACGAGCGCCGGCGAACGTCTCGAGATACCCGCCGGCCTGACCGGACGCCAGGCTTTGGTACGCGCCCTGGCCCTGCTCGGGCCCACCAACCCGCCAACCTCCTCGGCCCTGCGCTGGACGGGCCGCACCTCCGGCAGCGCCGTCTGGGCCGCCGCCGGCGTGGGCGAGGAGGACATGGTCCTCGTCACCACCGACGCCGGCGCCTCGAGCGCTCTGCCCGAGGCGCTCCAACGCCGCGCTTCGGTCGAGGTCGTCCGGTGATCCCGGTGATGGCTCTGGCGCCGAGGCGGCGCTTGGGAGCCGACCTCTTGGCCGACGTCGCGCTCCTGGCCGTGGCCCTGGCCTCCGGTCTCGGCGCCGCCCGACTGACCCAGGCACCGGGCACCCCCCACGTCCTGCTGCCCATCGCCGCCTGCGTGATCACCGGCCACGTCGTGCTGTCCCTCATCCGACACCTGCGGTGGCCCGATCCTCTGCCCTCGGTGGTCGGTGTTCTGTCCGTGGCCCTGGTCGCCATCTGGACCCTGATCCCGAGAGCGACGCGCGACGGAATCCCGACCGGCACCACCGTCCGGGTTCTGCTCCACACCTTCTCCGCCGCCGGGACCGTGATCCGCGCCAATCCCACACCGATACCGGCGACCTCCGGAGTGGTGCTCTGCCTGGCCGCTGGCGCCGGCCTGGCGGCCGTCTTCGCCCGCACCCTGTGGAGCTGGCAGGAGATGCGCCAGGCCGGCGCCCGCCGCCCCCTCGTTGCCCTCTTCCCCACCTTCGGGCTCTTCTGTTACACGGCCTTGCTCAGCTCCGACGTCGACCGCGTGACCGGCACCGCCCTTTACCTGGCGACGGCCCTCGTCTTCCTGGCCGTCGCCGACCGTCCGGTCACAGTCCGGCGCAGGCCGTCGTGGCGGTCGGGAACCTCCACCGCTCTCGCCATGGCGGCCGTCGCCGTCGTCGTCCCCATCGCCGCCAGCCCCGGGCTCACCGGCCTCCGCCTTGACGCCATCCCGTTCTCCCACGGCGGCGGAAAGACCGGGCCGAGCTCGGCCGGCGGAATCGGTAGCGGAACGGTCGAGTCCGTCGGGGCCCTCGATCTCATCGACAACATGCGCGCCGTCCTCGCCTCACAGAGCAACCAAGTCATGTTCACCGCCACCTCGCACACGCCCACCTACTGGCAGCTGGCCACCCTGACCCAGTTCGACGGGAACGCCTGGCTCCCCGATCCGACGACGAAGTCGGCCGCCCTCGGCGACCCGCAGCTGTCCCCGATACCCCTTCCCGTCCTGGACGAGCCGGTGGCCACCCACACCTTCAGCGTCCACATCTCCATCGCCGATCTCCGCAGCAATCTCCTACCGGTGCCACCGTCGACCGTGGCCGTCGCTGACGCCGCCGCCGTCCAAGTGGAACCCGGCGTCGGCGTCATCCAACCCTTCGCCAACCCGGCCGAGCTGACCTACGAGGCCATCGCCCGTGTCCCCACCGCGCCCGGACCCACCGCCTCGACGTCGATCGCCGCTCTCGACGCCTCCGCCTTGCCTGCTGATCTGGAGCCCTACCTGGCTCTGCCCTCATCGATACCGGCTGACGTCGTGGCCTTGGCCCATCAGCTCGTCGCCCACGCCAAGACACCGGAGGCCGAGGCCACTGCCCTTGTGCGCTACTTCACCCAGGACAAGCGCTTCCGCTACACCCTCACCCCGCCGGCGGTCAGCGGCACCGATGCGCTGTCCTCCTTCCTCTTCACCACGAGGGCCGGCTTCTGCCAGCAGTTCGCCGGCGCCTACGCCGTTCTGGCCCGTATCGACGGACTCCCCACCCGGCTCGCCGTCGGGTTCACCACCGGCTCGTCCGAGCCCCACGACGACTACAGCGTCACCGGGGCCGATGCCCATTCATGGCCCGAGGTCTATCTGGGCCCGGCCGCCGGCTGGGTGTCGTTCGAACCCACCCCCGCCTCGACCGACGAGGCCCTCGGAGCCGGTGTGTTCAACGGCGCGCCGACCACGATCCCCTCGTCGAAGCCGGCCACCCCCACCACCACCCCGGCGTCCGACAAGCGCCTGCAAGGTGTCCAGCCGGCAGCCGGATCCAAGGGCCTCGGATCGACCGCCCGGCCGGCCTCGACCACCGCGACACGGGGACAGGCGCCCTGGGGCACCATCATTCTCGTCGCCTTCGCTGCCGTGGCCCTGATCGTGGCCGCGGCCGTGGCCGGGCCCTGGCTGTGGCGCCGGCGGCGGCCGCGCCTTCGACGGCGCCGCTTCGCCCACACGAGTGGACCGCGCACCGAGATCCTGGCCCGCTGGGAACAGGCCGCCTCGGTGCTCGCCCGCACCGGCCTCGGCCGCCGTCAATCCGAGACTCTCGAAGAACACGCCACCCGGCTCGTCACCCAGTCGGGCCGACCCACCGTGGCCTCGGCCTTCGTCCCCCACCCCGGGCTGTCCCCGGCCCCCGACTCCGAGGCCGCCCGGGCGCTCGGTGCCTACCGGGCTCTGGCCGAGCTGGCGGCGCGCGCCAGCTACGCGCCCGACCCCTGCACCGACGCTGATCTCACCGAGGCCCGGCGTCTGAGCGACGAACTCCGGGCCGCCCTGCGCCGGGGGGCGCCCGTGGGCGATCAGCTGGGACGGCGCCCATAGGCTCTTGCCCGCATGTGCGGACGCGTCGACCTCCATACCCCCCCGTCACAGCTGGCCCGCCTTCTCGAGGTGGCACTGGCCCAGGGCGTGGATCCCGACGGTGCCCCGAGCTGGAACGTGCCCCCGACCAGTCGTCTCTACGGCGTTACCGAGGTGCATCCCCTCACCGACGACGGCACCCGCAGCGAGGACACCACCAGGCTCCTCGACCAGTTCCGCTGGGGTCTCGTCCCCCACTGGGCCAAAAACGTCCGCATGGGCAACAAGATGATCAACGCCCGGGCCGAGACCGTGGCCAAGACCCCGGCCTACCGCTCCGCCTTCGCCACCCATCGCTGCCTGATCGTCGTCGACGGCTTCTACGAGTGGCAGGTCCCCGATCCCACCGAGCCCAAGAAGAAGGTGCCCTACTACTTCCACCGCGCCGACGGCCGGCCCATCACCTTCGCCGGCCTCTACGAAACCTGGTGGGACAAGTCCCGCTCACCCGACCCCGACCCCGAGACCCTCCTGCGGACCTGCACCATCATCACCACCGAGGCCGGCCCCGACATGGTCGAGGTCCACGACCGCATGCCCGTCATCCTCGAAAGCGACGTCTTCGAGAACTGGCTCGACCCCGACAGCGGCGACACCGACAGCCTGCGCCGCCTCCTGCGCCCCGCTCCCGCCGGCACCCTGCTGCGCCACCCCGTGTCCACCGAGGTGAACAGCCCCCGCCACGACGGTCCCCAGCTCCTCACCGCGGCGGCGACGTCGTAGATCACATGCCGTCGGCGATGACATCGATCACCGACCTGCGGGCGTGGTTTTACTCACCGCCGATGCCGCCGCGGCCACGACGTCGGCGAGCTGCGCCACGAACCGAGGACTCGGTGTGACATGGATGAACACAGTCTGGATGAGCAAAGGGCCCACCAGCAGATAGCCGAGGAGCCCCGGATCGACGGCCGCCGGGGCCTCTCCTCGTTCGGCGGCCCGCACGAGGGCCCGGGAGATCTCATCGAATAGCGGCGTCCAGTGTTCGACGGCGGCCTCGGCGAGCTCCGGGTCTGACCCTGACGCGATGGCCCCGTTCATCGCCACCACCAATGGATCGGAGAAGATCACCGCCAGCTGCTCGGCCAAGAGCCGCAGATCGTGTCGCAGACTCCCGCTGTCGGCCAGCACTACCTTGCTCGTATAGAGCGTGAGCGCTTCACGCAACAGCTGCGCGCGCGTCGGCCATCGCCGGTAGACCGTCGCCCGGTGAACCCCCGAGCGCTCGGCCACCTCGGCCACCCCGAACGCCACGTGGCCCTCCCGGTACAGCTCGAGAACGGCCCGGGCGACGGCGAGGCGGACCAGCTCCGTCCTGCCCCCCGGCCGACGCTGCAACGGCGCATCTTTCTCGCCTCTGCTCGGTCGGCTGTCTCTGGTTGGTGACCCGTCTCTGGTTGATGAGCTGCCTTTGGCCCTGGCCGCCACGGCCTGACACTAATGCGACAGATGTTGCGTTACAAGCCGTCCCCGACAATGATGACCTCGTGGACGACGCGGACCATTCAGGAGACTGTGACTCGCAGGCAAGCGTGCACAAGGCGGCCCGCAGTGACGTCCACCAACTGGCAGCGGTCCTCGCCCGGGCCATGGAGGATGACCCCGTGATCTGCTGGGTCATCCCCCGTCCCGAAACACGCCGACGGGTGCTGCCCCGGT
>PKWD01000179.1 GCA_003131945.1 Acidimicrobiaceae bacterium | reverse complement strand
CGGCCACCGACCGCCGCCACACAGTCCACGTAGGACGCCGGGAGAATGGCGGCCGGGCGTTGCCACGGGCCCCACGCCGCATCCTGCCTGTAGGTCGTGACGCCCACCAGAGGCGTCTTGGCCTTCGTCATGGCGTTCAGTATCCCACCACCATCGAAGGGACGAACAGCGAGGGTAATGTCGGCGCGATGGGAGAACGGCTCTCGGGCAAGGTGGCACTCATCACGGGGGCCGGCAGTGGGATCGGCCGGGTGGCGGCGGAACTGTTCGCCGCCGAAGGGGCGGCAGTGGTTGTGGCCGATCTGGTCGCCGATGCCGCTCGCGACACCTCCGTCGCCATCACTTCGAAGGGAGGACGCGCCGAGGCCGTGACCGTCGACGTCGCCGANNCTGTTCAACAACGCCGGCATCTTTCCCGGAGACGACGGGGGTGTTCTCGACACTCCCCCGTCGACCTGGGACCGCGTGATGCAGGTCAACCTGAAGGGCGTGTGGCTCGGATGCCGAGCCGCCGTCCCTGCCATGATCGATTCGGGCGGCGGTTCCATCGTGAACGTCGCCTCGTTCGTCGCCCTCATGGGAGCGGCAACGGCCCAGGTCGCCTACACCGCTTCGAAGGGCGGTGTCCTCGCCTTCACCCGGGAACTGGCCGTCGAGTACGCCCGGTCCGGCATCAGGGCCAACGCGCTGTGCCCTGGACCGATCGACACCCCCCTACTCGCCGAACTGATGGCGGACCCGGCCCGCAGACAACGCCGCATGGTGCACATCCCAATGGGGAGGCTCGGGCGCCCCGAAGAGATCGCCCGTGCCGCGCTGTTCCTGGCTTCGGACGACTCGTCGTTCATGACGGGCTCGGCGCTCGTGGTCGACGGGGGCATCACCGCCGCCTACGTCACGCCCGAGTAACTCTTCGCCAGGCACCACCGACAGGATCGACTCGACGGTGTGCTGGACGGCACCGTGGTGCCGTGCAATCGTGCGTGGATGCTCACTGATAGCGCGCTCCGCCAATCGATCGCCGACGGATCCATCGACACCGTTGTCGTCGCCTTTCCGGACATGCAGGGCCGACCGGTCGGCAAGCGGGTGACGGCACCGTTTTTTCTGGAACACGTCCTGGAGCACGGTATAGAGGCGTGCGACTACCTCCTCGCCCTCGATGTCGACATGGAACCGCTGCCCGGCTACCGCTTCGCCAACTGGGAAGGCGGTTACGGCGACATGGTCGCCCTACCCGACATGACGACCCTGCGCCTGCTGCCTTGGCTCGAGGGCACGGCCATGGTGGTCTGCGATCTGCTGGGCACCGACGGCACGCCTGTCGAGGTGTCACCACGGCGCGTGCTGTCGCGACAGATCGAGCGCGCCGCCGCCGCTGGCTTCGATATCAAGTGCGCCACCGAGCTCGAGTTCTTCCTCTTCCGGGAGTCGTTCGAAGAGGCCTCGGCCAAAGGCTGGCGAGACATGCACCCTCATACTTCGACTATCGAGGACTACCAGCTGCTGCAGACGTCGCGCGAGGAATACGTCATCCGGCGGATCCGCAACGAGATGATCGAAGCCGGGGTTCCCATCGAATTCTCGAAAGGTGAGGCCGGTCGTGGCCAGCACGAGATCAACGTCACCTACGGCCGCGCTCTAGAAGTCGCCGATCGCCACCTCGTATTCAAGAACGGCGTCAAGGAGATCGCCGACCAGTGTGGGCGGGCGGCGACGTTCATGGCCAAGTGGTCGATGACTGAGGTGGGATCGTCCTGCCATATCCACGCCAGCATGTGGGACGCCACCACCGGTGCCCCCCTGATGGCCGATGCCACCAATCCCGGCGATCTGTCGGCCGTCGGCCGTCAATTCGTGGCCGGCCTGCTCCAGGGCGCCCGTCAGCTCACTTGGATGTGGGCGCCCTACGTGAATTCATATCGGCGGTACATGCCCGGATCATGGGCGCCGACGGCGGTGGTGTGGGGAATCGACAATCGCACATGCGGATTTCGGATCGTCGGCCAAGGCGAGGGTTGTCGCGTCGAATGTCGCGTCCCCGGGGCCGACGCCAACCCGTATCTGGCACTGGCCGCCGTCATTGGCGCCGGGCTCTGGGGTGTCGAGCACGAACTCGAGTTATCGCCCCCCTACTCGGGCAACGCCTACGAGGCACCCGATGTGCCGCGCATTCCGTCGACCCTGATCGAGGCGATCGGCGAATTCGAATCGAGTGAGATCGCGGCGGCCGTCTTCGGAGATGAAGTGCACTACCACCTGGTCAACACCGCCCGTCAGGAATGGGTCAGGGCCAACCAGGTCGTCACCGACTGGGATCTGGCTCGCAACTTTGAGCGCATTTAGTGGCCCGCGAAAATCCGACGCGGGGACTGCTCACGCCTTGAACTGAAGGTCGCCGTAGCGGCCCAGCAACTCCTCGACCGTGCCCCGTGTCTTCACCGCCCCGGTCATGCCGTAGATCGGAGCCATGGCACCTTCAGCGCCGGGGAGCGCCCGCACGGCCTCGACCGACGCCTCGAGGTCGGCCACGAAGCGGTCGGCGATACCGGGCTGGGCATGGCGCAAGGTCACGCAGATGTGCGCGGCCGGCGGTTGCTGCAAACCGTTCAGGCTCCACCCGCGCTGCGACATCTGGTCCATGACCGCATAGACGTCGATCTCATCGGAGGCAAAGGCGATGACCCACAGGGGGTCGCCGAGCACGAAGAGTTCCGGGATTCTCTCGACGCCTCGGCGTACGACAGCGGCGGCCTCGAGAATCGCCTTGGCCGCCACGAGGTAGCCCTCTTCGCCGAAGGCCAGCATGGCCGCCCAGCACTCGGCGGAAATGGCTCCGGGTCGGCTGCCGGCGAACGTAGGCGAATAGTAGAGACCGCCCATCCAGGTGGCCGACCGGTAGTACTGGAACCGGCGGATACCGGGGTCCCGGTAGAGCACGACCGACGTGCCCTTGGCGGCGAAGCCGAACTTGTGGGTGTCGGCCGAGATCGACGTCACCCCGGGGAGACGGAAGTCGAAGAGTGGCACCGGGTAGCCGAGCTTCTCCGCCCAGGGCAGCACAAACCCGCCCAGGCAGCAGTCTGTGTGAAACCCGATCCCGTGCTGGCGGGCCAGCTCCGACAACTCCTCGATGGGATCGATCACCCCGTGCGGGAAACCCGGGGCGGAGCCCACGATGACAATCGTGTCGTCGGTGACCAGTGCACGCGCCGCGGTCGCATCGGCGCGCCAGTCGGGGCCCAACGGAACGGGCACGGTTCTGATACCGAAATAGTGAGCCGCCTTGTCGAAAGCGGCGTGGGCGCTGAGAGGGACGAGCATCTCAGGATCGGAGATCCCTCGCTCGGCCCGGGCCCGGTCGCGGTAGGTCCTCATGGCGAGCAGGATGCTCTCGGTCCCGCCCGAGGACACGGTGCCGCAGACGCTCTCCACCCCGGCGTCCCCACCTCCGAGCATGGCCCCCGTCATGGCCACGATCTCGGCCTCGAACTTGACCGCACTGGGCCACAGTTCGGGGTGCAGGGGGTTGGCCTGCGAGTTGATGGCGTAGACCTCGTTTAAGAACTCGACGTGCTCGGATCCGCCGTGGTACACGGCGCCCGACGCAAAACCGTCGCGCCATTTCGGCTCCTCGAGCTCGGCGAACTCCCGCATCTCGGCCAGGATCTCGGCCCGAGGACGCCCGGTGGGCGGGAGCTGCCGATAGGTATGGTGCGACTGGCGGTACGGGCGCAACTCGGCTTCGAGAACTTCGACCACAAAATCGAGATCCGATGACTCCATCGTGTTGCTCCTTGCTCGTGGCGATCCGACCTTCCCGCTGCACCCCTCCCCGTTCCGGCATCGGCCCTTCTCCCCTCGGCCGTCGGTTCCCGGGATCAGGAGGTCAGTGGTGGTTCAGACGCTTGTGGATCTGTTTGGTGCGCTTGTAGAGGTTGACGAACTCCGGGTACAGCTTGTCGTAGACATTGGCCTGGGAGAGGTCCGGCTCGAAAGTGGCACGGACGTCGACCATGTCGGAGATGTCCTCGACTTTCACCCGCCCCAGAGCCAGGAAGGTGAGGAGCCCGGCGCCCCGTACATTGGCGAGGACGGGATCGGCCACCTGACGGATGCGCCGACCGGTGACGTCGGCGTGGATCTGTGCCCATACATCGGAGTTGGCCCCTCCGCCGATGAAGGCAAGTGGATCGAGTCGCCGTCCCACAAAGCGCTCGACCGCACCGAGGAGCCACCTCGTATTGAGTGCCACTCCCTCATAGACCGCTCGCACGAGATCGGGTCGCGACGTGGCCAGCGACAGATTGTGAAAGCCTCCTCTGATCGTATGGTCGTCGACCGGGGACCGCTCGCCGTTCAACCATGGGGTGAACAGGGTGCCGTTGGCGCCCGGGGCCACTGTCGCTGCCACCTCGTCGAGGAGCTGGTAGACGTTGCCGTCAGGAGTGGACCGGCCGAGGGCGTCGTCGCCGAAGAGCACGCTGCCGGCGAGGAACGTCAGGCAGGCACCTGCCGTTTCGTGCTCGTCGGCCACGAGGTACTTCCCCGGCAACGCCGCCGGGATGGAAGCCACGTTGCGCAAGGCGTCGGTCTTCTTGAACGGCACGTGGCACGAGATCCACGACGATGTCCCGATGTAAAGGTGCGGTGCGAAATCCGTCACCGCACCCGACCCGATGGCGGCCGAATGGACGTCTCCGGTACCGGTCGCCACCGGCAGGCCGACCGGGAGCCCCAACTGGTCGGCCGCTTCCGGACGGAGCTGGCCCATGATCGTGCACGATGGCACCAGATCGGGCAGCTTGGAGCGCTCCAGTCCCGCCATACGCAGCAGGGTCCGGTCGTAGTCGATCGCCCCGATTTGACGGTTGTCGGTCACCCAGTGCAGGGCGATCGAATCGTGCGAGGCTGCGAATCGTCCCGAGAGTCGTTGGTTCAGCCAGTCCACCGGCTCCAGGAACTTGAAGGTGGCCCGATAGACGTCCGGCTCTGTTTGGCGGATCCACAGAATGTGCGCCAACGGGTCCTTGCCCGAGTGCCCCGGAGCTCCGCCCGTCAATCGGATCCAACGTTGGATCTTGCGGACGTCGTAGCCGAGGACGTTCACGGCCCCGCTGGCCTGCTTCCTGATCGCCGAGCTTCCTCGGGAATCCATCCAGATCACCGCCGGGCGCAGGGGGGTCCCGTCCTCGGCGGCAGCGACCGTGCCTGACCACTGCGCCGTGCAACCCACGCCGACGACACGATCGACCCGGACGCCTCCGTCGGTGATCACCCGGCGGGTAGCCGAGACAATGGCCGCCCACCAAGAAGCAGGATTCTGCTCGGCCCCGCCATCGGGCAGGAGACGCAGTTCGACGGGCTCGAAAGCGCTGGCTGCGATCCTTCCCGTGGCTGAGACGAGTGCCACCTTGGGTCCACCGGTGCCCAGGTCGACGGCGAGAACGAAGGTCTCGTCGGCCGAGAAATCTTGGGGTTGGCCGCGCCTGTTGGGGTCGTCCGGCATGGGGTGGCAGCCTACTGTCGCGCCACGGGCCAGACTGTGGCCCGTGCCCTGCGCACCGACCGTGGTTCGCGCCACCACCGTTTTCCTCGTTTGTGCTGGCGGACTCGCCGCGTGCGGCGTCACGCCCACGGCTCAGGCGGTCCCTCCCCAAGCGCCCTCGACCACGTCCGTGGTGAGGTCCCGCTTCGCGGTCTCCATCGACCTCGACCGCAAGGGCCTGCTCGTCACCCCGCCTCCCAAGAGAGCGGCGCCAACCGTGACCGAGAGTGATGCCGAGGCCATGTTCGAGGCCACCGATGCCGTGAAAGGTCCCTACGCGTTCGCCATCTNNCCACCAGTCCCCCGCCACCTTCGACGGGGCCCACGACGACGGTGCCCCCGACCACCGCCCCACCTCCTCCAACAACCACGGCGACCACAACGACGGGCACCGTGCCTCCGCCCACGACCGCACCCTCAAGCCCAGCGCCGAGTCCTCTTCCGATCTATCGTCGCCGGCTGGCTTGGGTAGGAATCGTTTGGGGCGCCACGCAGACGTGTCCTGGTTCGACGACGACGCTGCCGGCCCCGCCCAGCACGACCATGTACGTGGCCATAGTGATCGACGCTCGAACGGGCCACCAGGTTCTGGCCTACACAAGCGGTGGCTCGTCTCCGTGCACCGGTGCAACCGAGAGTCCAGTTGTGACCGAGCCGAATGAGCTCCTGTCGGTCCCCTGGCAACCCGTCGGCCCGGCCAGTACCGCCGTCCAGATCCAGGTGCCTGCGTGCGGCCACTACTACGGCTGGACCCAGGTGCCGACGACCGGCGGTGGCGTGGATGATCAGGTCGTGGTGGCCGTTCCCTTCGATCCGACATGCGGGTCCGCGGTGCCCCAGAGCCAATCGGTGGACCAGGTCGTCCCTCTCGGATCGGGCCAGGTACTCACGGGCCATGCGCCCGTCGGTCCGGTCCAGGCCCTCCAAGCGCCCTCGAACGACTGAGGCCGCTCGCCGATACGGTCATACAGCGGTCGACGGATGTCTCGGACCGCGGACGAGCTCGATCTCCGGCGGGAGACCGGTCACCTCGACATCGTCGCCTTCGACCTCGACGGTCACCCGCGATCCGGCCAGCGGGATGCCTTGGACCTTCAGGTAGTGCATGCCCTCGGGCAGCCGGGGCGCCAGCCATGTCTGGCCGTAGGGGACCCACGGGTCCAGGCGAAGGATCGTGCGCAGGCACAACAATGGTGAAGCCGCCGACCATGCCTGAGGCGAGCACGACGTCGGGTAGCCGACCGGGGCGGAGAGCTCGTGACGGTCCAACCCGCTGAAGAGCTCGGGCAGTCGCCCGCCGAGCTTGACTGCCGCGTCGATGAGGCCGTTGATCAGACGTTCGGCATGGTCGTAATAGCCATAGCGCGACAATCCAGCGGCCACGATGGCCGTGTCGTGGGGCCACACCGATCCGCAGTGGTAGCTGATCGGGTTGTATCCACCCATGGTGGTGGCCAGGGTACGCACACCCCAACCGCTGAACATATCCGGCGCCAGCAGCTTGTCGGCGATCACTCGAGCCTTGTCGTCGTCGACGATGCCGGTCCACAGGCAGTGGCCCATATTGGAGGCCAGCGAGTCGATGGGCTTTTTATCGGCGTCCAGGCCAACCGCGAAGTGTCCCCGCTCCTCCAGCCAGAAATCGCGGTTGAAGGCGACCTTCAAGTCGGCCGCCTTCTGACGGTAGCGCTGGTAGAGGTCAAACTCGCCCGCTTCATTGGCGAAGTGCGCCCGGGCGAGGTAGGCGCCGTAGAC
>PKWD01000357.1 GCA_003131945.1 Acidimicrobiaceae bacterium | reverse complement strand
CGATCACGAAGACCTGGTTCTCGATGGCCCGGGCCCGCAAGAGAACCTCCCAGTGGGCGCCACCGGTCGGGGCGGCGAAGGCGGAGGGGACGACGATGACGAGGGCGCCGGCCAGCGTCAGGTCCCGGTAGAGCTCGGGGAAGCGCAGGTCGTAACAGATGGTGAGACCGACCGGCAGCCGAAGGCCGTCGTCGAGCGAGATGGTGGCACTCACCACCTCCTCCCCCGCGGCCACGGCGTCGGATTCACGGGTCACCGCCCCGGGGACGTCCACGTCGAAGAGGTGGAGCTTGCGGTACCGGGCCATCACCGTGCCGTCGNNGGGACCGACCAGTAGCGAGGTGTTGTGGTTGCGACTCCGGCCGACGCCCTCGATGAAACTCCCGGCCACGAGCCAGATCCCGTGTCGCGACGCCACCTCGGCCGCCCACGTCGGTGTGGGGCCGTCGAGCGGCTCGGCCCCGGCCCGCAGTGTCGGCGCGTCGCCGTAGAGAGAGAAGAGCTCGGGGAGCACGACCAGCTCGGCCCCCTCGCCCGCGGCGCCGGCCACCAACTCGGCGGCGGCGGCGAGATTGCTCGGGCGGTCGGCCGACGCGGTGCACTGGATGGCGGCGACACGCATGCGATCCCCACGCTAACGGCCCCGCCCGCCCTCACCGGACCCATAGAACCCTAGGATCGGGGCCCACTCGGGTCGGGCGGGGATGTCGGGAGCACAAAGCGGTGGCGTTCGAAGGCAGTCAGATCACGAGGAGCGTCACCCGGGTCACCGGCTTTCGCGATCCGGAGTTCGATTATCAGCTCATGCGGGCCATGGGGGTGGCCGACTACGGGGGATCGACCGTGGGGGAGTGCCTGGCCGCCGCCGGCATGATCACCGACGGGGACACCGGCAGCTGGGTGTCGGCCTTCTGCGATCTGGCCGCCCGGGTCGAGGTGCGAGCCCGGACCTGCCTCGAGGCCGGTCACATGGTGAGCGCCCGCGATCACTTCATGCGGGCCTCGACCTACCACCGCACGGCCGAGTACTACGCCGAGGCCGATCCAGAGGTCCTGGCCGAGTCCGGTCTCCGCAGCCGGGCCTGCTTCGAGGCGGCCGCCGGTCTCTTCGATCCGCCGGTGGAGCCTCTGTCGATTCCTTTCGAGACGGGGTCCCTGCCGGGCTATCTCGTCCGGCCCCGAACCGGCACGGCGCCCGGGGGCCGACCCCGGGGCACCCTCGTCGCTTTCGGGGGCTTCGACTCCGGCGCCGAGGAGATGTACTTCCAACTGGGCGCTCCCGGGGCCGCCCGGGGCTGGCAGGTCGTCCTCTTCGACGGACCCGGCCAGACCGGCTGCATGAGGAAGAACCCGACGATGACCTACCGGCCCGACTACGAGGCGCCGGTGGGCGCCGTCCTCGACGATGTCGACAGGCGCCTCGGCCCGGAGGGCGGATTCGTGGCCTTGGCCGGAATGAGCATCGGTGGGTATTTCGCGGCGCGCACGGCGGCCCACGACGGGCGAGTGAGGGCCCTCGTGGCCGACAGCCCACTCGTCGACCTCTACCGCTACTTCGAAGCCTTCCTCGGCCCCGAGGTCTTCCGGATGCACCGTGATATCCGGCCCGAGGATGTCGCCGGCATCCCCGAAGACCTCCTGCCGGCCCAGATGGTGTGGGGGATCGCCGCGGTCTGTCGTCGTTTCGGGGTGGCCTCTCTCCAGGCGTGGAAGGAGCAGCTCCGCTCCTATCGCCTCGAGTCCGCCCTGTCGGCCGTCTCGTGTCCTTCTCTCGCTCTCGTCGGTCTGCGCGAAGGGCCCGAGGTGCTCCGACAGGCCGACGAGTTCACAACCGGCGTGTCCGGTCCGGTGACGACCTACCGTTTCTCCCCCGACGACGGCGCCGACGCGCACTGTCAGGCCAACAACCTTCGTTTTGCCTCGCAGGTCGTCTACGACTGGCTCGACGAACTCGTCCCCCTTCCCTGACGCGCCACCGGCACGCCGCACGACTCTGTGTCGCACGGCGTGCCGGTTGTGCGCACCGTCAGATGAACAGCACTGTCAGCTGAGCAGCACCGTCAGATGAGCCCGAGACGACGCCCACACGAGGGCCATTGGCCCCAGCCCCGTCGGGCCTGCAGCTCCTGCGCCGCCTGGTCCTGCTGACCCGGGGGAGCCTGCGACGGTAGACCGCCGAGTCCGAGTGACCTCCACGACCCGATGGTGAACTGATAGGCGCCGTAGTAGCCGTTGCCGGTGTCGTCGCTGTAGTTGCCGTTCGACTCGCACTGTCGGAGCGCGGCCCAGGGGTCGGGCAGAATCCGAGCAGGCGGAGGTGGTGGTGCCATTGATTTCAGGTACGCCTTCGCCGCCGCCTGCTTCTGAGCGACGCCGGCGAGATAAGCGCTTTCCACCGCCTGTTCATTCACTTGGGCGATGTGGGTGTCGGCCACGAGCGCCTGAGCTCCGAACGGCGACGACAGGATCATGACGGCGCGGCCCGCCACCAGATCGAGAAGCGCTTGGGTTGCTTGGTAGGACGTGTCGGTGGCGACCGTGGTGTGCACGGACGCGCCGACGCGGTCGGCGGAGAGTTCCGCCGTTGTCAGTGGGACGCCGGCACCTTCGGTGCCGGATGTGTGATGGGGAGTGCCCGATCGCTGGGTGAACATACCCAGGACGATCAGAACGGCGATGACAACGCCAAAGAGCCGGTGCTTCCGCATCTTGTGCCTTCCCTTGAGTCACGGGATCCCCGGAGGGCTCCAGGTGGGCTGTGGAATGCGGGCGTCCGTCGTCTGAGCATTCGTCTCGCGGAGCCGGCGCCGGGAAGGGCGGGCGGCCCTGGACATATGAGTCCGAACGAGGTGCGGACGGAGCAACCCGGGGCTAGGCCGTGGGCGTCTCCTTCTGCCGCCGTGCTGAGCGCGGGTGGGGGCGAGGTGAGGTCATGGTGGGTCCCGGGTCGGCTGGGAGCAGCTCGTCACCGGCGCGCGGACGCGCTGGTCACTGACGAGACGGTCACGGTGGTCCACTGGCGCAGGCCGGTCAGGGCCCGGTCGGCAGCCTCCGCTGCTGCCGCATGGACTCCACCATCCGATGGTTCGGGTCGCAATGACTTTAGCGCTTGTGCACGCCTTCGCAAGCACCCCCCCCGGATCGGTCCTCTCCTGGACGGGGTGGTCGGTGGTGCCGGACAGGAGGTCCACCACTGTGACCTGGGGTTTTGTCGCCCTCTTGTCTACCCGGCGGCTCGCTCGCCTTCGAGGTCGTCGTCCGGCACCGGGCCTGGTCCGACGCCGGGAACCAGGTAAAGGGCGTCGAGAGCGGCCCGCAGGGTGTCACTCGGGCCGGCCTCTTGACCTGCCTCGCTCACTCCCACCAGGGGGGTGAGCGAGGCGTAGCCACGGCCGATCAGCCCGGCGTCGGTGTCCGGTTCGACCAGTGGCCCGTGCCCCGGAGGGGTCAGATCGAGGCGCAGCGTCCCCGAGGGCTCGGGCGGGAGCGACACATGCGGGTGGGCCCCGGCATCTCCGGTGTCGTGGACGGCGGACCTGATGGTGCCCCCACGCGACAGCCGCCCGTGGCGCAGGCCGCGGAGGTCGGCCATGGCCACGTTGGGGACGTTCAGATTGAGCGTGGTCCCTGCCGGCGCTTCGGCCAGGACCGGGATCAGGCTGGCGGCCAGCGTGGCCGGTGTGTCCCAGGGCACGGGATCGTCCCCCCAGCGGATCGACACCGCCACGCAGCGCAGACCGAAATGGGCTGCCGTCAGGGCGGCGCCGATGGTGCCTGAGTGCATGGCCGAGCGCCCGACGTTCACCCCGTGATTGATGCCCGAGAGCACGAGATCGGGTCGGGCCCCGAAGCCGCCCACGCAGGCGAGGATGACGGCGAGGGCCGGGGGCCCGTCGATGCCATAGGTGGGAACGCCGACGAGGCCTTCTATCTCGTAGGTCTCGTAGTCGACGCCATCGCGCGAGTGGACCGGACCGACAGCAGCACCGGCGCCGCTGTAGTCGACCATCGGGGCCACTACCACGACGTCGTGTTCGCTGGCGACGGCTATCCGGGCCAGGGCGCCGATGCCCGGGGCGCGCACACCGTCGTCGTTGGTGACCAGAATGCGCAAGTGGTTCCTCCGGCGCCGGTGTCGACTCCGGCAACTACCATACCGGTGCCCGTTCCCGAACGGCACCGCCGTCACCGTTGACAGAGGGGTGGTGGGGGCCCTCCCCCACACGCCATCACCATCGATCGCCTCGAGGCCCTCATGCCCGCTTTACCGATGCCGGACGTGTCACCAGCGGGTGAGCAGCACGACATCGGGCACGGACGCCAACACGTGGTCGTCACCGAAGTCGGCGCCACACTGCGTTCCTATACCGTCGACGGTGCGCCCGTCATCGACGGCTTCGGCGTCACCGACATGTGCAGCTCCGGTCGCGGCCAGGTGCTGGCTCCGTGGCCGAACCGACTGGGAGACGGCCGCTATTCGATCGACGGCCGCACCGGGCGCGTCGCCTGGGACGAACCCGAGCGGCGCAACGCCATTCACGGTCTCGTGAGATGGCTACCCTGGCACCTGCGGTCGCGGGCGCAGAACGTCGTCGTGCTCGGGTGCACCCTCTTCGCCCAGCCCGCCTATCCGTGGCGGCTCGAGTTCGTGCTCGAGTACCGCCTCGGCCGTGAGGGCTTGGTCGTGACCGCCGGGGTCACCAACGCCGACGAGGTTCCGGCCCCGTTCGGTCTGGGATTTCATCCGTACCTCACACTCGGTTNNGGTCCGGCTCACGCTGCCCGGCTCACGCTGCCTGGTCACCGATGAGCGTGGTCTGCCGACGGGGGACACCATCGTCGCCGGGAGCGAGCTCGACTTCACTTCCGGGCGTCGGGTCGGTCCCACACAACTCGACACCTGCTTCACTTCTCTATCCCGTGATGACGGTGGCGTGGCTCGCGTCGATCTCGATGACACCGAGTCCGGACGCGGTGTCACCGTCTGGATGGACGAGCACTTCGGCTACGCCATGGCGTACACGGCCGACACGGTTGAGCCGGCCGGGAGGCGGCGGCAGGCGATCGCCATCGAGCCCATGACCTGTCCCCCCGACGCCCTACGTTCGGGGACCGACCTCGTCCGCCTGGAACCAGGGGCTTCTTGGCGCGCCACCTGGGGAATCGCCCCCCGCTGACGCCGCTTGGCCCCGGCGATGAGGGCCGCCCAGCCTTCAGGATGGCCGGCTTTCAGGATGGCCAGTGATCAGGACGCGCTGATCGCCCGGGTGTCGGCCCAGGAGCTCAGGTCGTCGCGAGGGAACGGTGCGAGACGGTCGACCTCGAGAGGATGGCCGAAGAGGAATCCTTGAGCGATATGGCAGCCGAGGGCCCGTAGCGCCAGCACCTGGTCCTGGGTTTCGACGCCCTCGGCCACACACAGAAGCCGAAGTGAGTCGGCCATGCCGATGACGGCCCGCACGATGGCCGTGTCCTCCTGGTCCTCGCCGAGTCCGTCGACGAAGCTGCGGTCGA
>PKWD01000182.1 GCA_003131945.1 Acidimicrobiaceae bacterium | reverse complement strand
GTCATTGCGGGACCGTGTCATTGCGGGACCGTGTCATTGCGGGACACTCGGGGACCCCCTCACCCGACAGCAAGGCGCGTCGTCGCCTGGGCATTGAGGCAACGCACGTGGCCGGACGGGCGCTCGTCGCCGCCGTTGTGACGGTGGAGCGTGAGGGTGCGTGTGGCCCCGGGGGCCAGATGGAACCACGAGTCCGACGGCCGGAACCCGGGCACCTCGACCACGACCCACTGGGCGAAACGACGCGTGGTGACCGACATCGACCATGTACCGTCCGCTGACGCCTTGGCCGTCGCCTCCAGGCCCACGTCGGGTTCGAAGGGACGCTCGAGACCCGATGGCAGATGGACGACGTCACTCACGATCCCCCCGGAGCCGTCCCACAAGCCGGCAGCCACCACATCGTAGGCCGGGGGCCCGAACCGGTACGAGTAGCTGAGATCCCGGAAGCCCTCGAACAACGCACCGGCTTCGATCACCGTGTGACCCCGGGCCGCAATGGCCACGGCGCCACCGACCTCCTCGACCCGCAGCTCGCCCCGCGAGAACAACTCGACCTTCACCTCGCCGCTGAAATCGGCATCGGTGTCGTTGAGGAGGTGCAGGTGCAGACCGTTCAAGCCTTCGTCGGTGACGAGCATGGCCACCGGGGCGAGAACGCGCCGCAAGGTGAACCAGGGTGCCTTGGGCCGCCCGAGCGCATCGATGAACCCCCAGCCCGCTCCCGGCACCAGGTCCCGCAGGGCCACACCGATGGCCCCGGCGCACGACGACCCCGGACGACGCCACTCACTGAAGGTGCGGGCGAACAACTCGCCCACCACGGCCCGGCCGAGATCGAGCGCCCGCTCGGGATCGAGGTAGCGCAACAGATGGGGATCGACCCCGAGCATCTCCTGCACGTAGAAGTCGCGCACGTCCTCCAGATCCCACGACCGGCCCGTGTCATGGTGCAGCGCCCGCTTCCACTGGGGGTCGTGGCCGGCGGCCACCGCCCCGCCGCACGCCTCGTCTACCGTCTGCCGTTCCGGTGGGGTGGCGAAGGCCATGCCCTCGCTCATGAAGCGGATGCCCGAGGACCGGGCATCATCGGGCCGTCGAAGATAGGAGCCCACCCCCCAGTAATGGCAGTCCCCGGCGTCGGGTTGGAAGGGCAGGTCGCCCCCCGTGGGGCTCGACGTGACGTAGGGCACGCCCGGAAGCAGCTTCCCGGCCAGCGCCGGGATGGTCTGCTCGGTCAGGCGGCACGTCCAGCGCTCACGGGCCAGCCCGAACATGGCGGCCTGCTCCTCGATCTCCTGGCCGCCGCACACGAGGGCCAGAGCGGCCCGGCCCCCCAGTCGGCCGAAGACATGCTCCAACTCCGACACCACGGCGGCCACGTACTCCTCGTCCTCGGGGGGGTCCGTGTACCCGATCATGCAGTCCTGCCACACCATGATCCCGAGCTCGTCACACCGGTCCCAGAACCGGTCGTCCTCGTAGACCGTCCCCCCCGGGATGCGCACCATGTTCATGTGGGCCTGCACCACGAGCTCCAAGGTGGCCCGCAGATCGTCGTCGTCGGCGTGCAGGCCCACCGGGTCGACGGGCCACCAGCACGCCCCCCG
This sequence comes from Acidimicrobiaceae bacterium, assembly GCA_003131945.1. The sequence goes on along the minus strand of PKWD01000182.1, from coordinate 1,999 downwards.
GCAGAACACCGCCACCCCGTTCACCGTCAACCTGAAGGCGCCGTCGGTGCGGTCGAGAACAACCGTCCGGAAGCCGACGCGACCCACCTCGACCGTTTCATCGCCCATCTCGACGCTGACGGCGTAGAGAGGCTGCGCGCCGTGGGTATGGGGCCACCACCGCTCGATACCCGGCACCGCCAGGTCGCCCTCCACCACGATGTCGTCGCCCTCTCGGTGCACGGCGAGCGGTCCCTCGGCGGATGCCTCGGTTGCCGTGCCCGGGGCGGCGCCGTCGACGCGGCGCACGCGCACCCGGGCGTTGTCGGTGGACGTGCGCAGCCCGGCCAGACGTACCATCACCGACACCACCCCGTCGTCGTGATCGTCGCAGGTGGCCACCACACGGCGGCCGACCACGCGTGGCGACGCCGCCGGCTCGAGCCGCACCGGCCGCCAGGGCCCGACCGGAGCCGGCGTGACAGCCCATCCCGGTTGGCGCCCGAGGTAGGTGGTGCGGAACCAGCGCAGCGCCTGATGATTCGCCATCTGCGTCTTCCACCGGGGCCGGGGCCGGCGCACGCCCAGCAGCGGCGTGAGGGCGGCGAAGCGCATGACGATCTCGTCGCCGGCGGACACGGCCTCGAGATCGACCTGGCCGGGGACGAACATGTTCTCGCTGTGCAGCACATGGTCGCCGCCGAACCACACGTCGGCGATCGTGGCCAGCCCGTCGAACGTAAGCGTCCACCTCCCGTCGCCACCGGCCGGAAGCCGGCAACGGAACCACCAGTCCGCTAGGTCGAAGTCGACCGTCGTGGCGTGGCGCCATCCCGAGGAGGCCGCCATCGCTCCGGCAGCCGTGCCCGGCACCGGGGCGTCGACCCATTCCCCCGCCACCTTGTCGAGCTCCCCCGGAGCCGTGGCCGCACCGGGCGCCGTGGCACAGCACGACCATGATGCTGCGAGCAGCAGGTCACCGGCCATAGCGCTCCACCATGATGCCCATCGACCGCTCCCACGCTTCTTCCATCTCGGCGAGCGGCGCCTCGAGATCGATGGTGCGCCCACGGGCGGCACGGGCCAACAAGAACTGCAGCCCCTTGGCCGTCGAGGCGATCGANNNNCGGCGTCGTCCTGCGCCGCCAGCCACGCCAGGTCGCCCTCCAGGCGCGCCCGCAAACGCGGCATCGGGTTCGTCGTCGGCCGTCGCCCCACGTGCTCCCGCGTCAGTGCCACCACCGTGTCGAGGAGCTTTTCGTCGTCGTCGTGACGGATCCGGTCGAGCCTGACCAGCTCGATGTAGGGCAGCAGGATCCGGGGATCGCGTCCCTCGGGGAGGTAGAAGATGCCGTCGAAATCGTCACCCTCGAGCTCGAAGTATCCGGCATTGTGGAAGTAGCCGAGCCTGCGGTTCCCGGCATCGAGCATCTGCAGGATGACCCCCGTCTTGGCATGGTCGAGGTGGTACGTGATGCCGGCCGTGTCGGGCAGATAGAAGGCGTCGACCTCCACCGTCAGCAGATGCCCCTGCGACAGGTGGTCGGCCAGGTGGTCGATCACCGGACGCCAGACGTACATCTCGGCCACCTCGAGCCCGAACAACGCCCGCAGGTCCTCGGGGGGGAACTTGAGCAGCGTCCAGTGGTCACCGTCGAAGTCCGTGCTCAACGTGCAGGCGGCGGCGGCCACCGGATCGAGACAGAGCGTATGGAGAAGCTCGATCATCATGTCCTGCCAGCAGTTGGTCTCGGTCCAGTTCCTGTCGGGGGCATGGAGCGGATGGGGCTCGTAGGTGGCCGGGTCCAGATGGAAGATCTCGAGTCTCATGGTGACAACCATCCTCACCGTGACAGCAGTCTCATGACGACAGGGTGCTCATGGCCACAACCGGGCCCGGACCTCCGCCGGCCACGCCGTTGGGTCGAGGCCGTGCCGGTGCAGCAACGCTAGCGCCGTGCGGTCCACCCCCACGGCGAAACAGGCCGAGTGGGCCACGGCGCCGCTCGCCGACCGGATC
>PKWD01000270.1 GCA_003131945.1 Acidimicrobiaceae bacterium | reverse complement strand
ACCGGAGGTGGAGGACGTGTTCACGATGGCGGCGTGCACCTCGCGGCCGTCCTTCACCTTTTCGCGCCAGTAGGCCGCCGCGTGCCGGGTGGGGATGAAGTGGCCCTTCAGATGGACGTGGATGACCGAGTCCCAATCCTGCTCCGACATGTTCACGAGCATCTTGTCGCGCAGGATGCCGGCGTTGTTCACGAGCACGTGCAGATCGCCGAAGGCCTCGACGGCGGCCTCCACCAGGCGGCGGCCCCCTTCCCAGTCGGCGATGTCGTCGTCGTTGGCGATGGCCTCGGCCCCCATGGTCTTGAGCTCGTCCACCACCTGCTGGGCCGGGGTGCGATCGTCACCGGACCCGTCGACGGCACCGCCCAGATCGTTCACGACGACCTTCGCCCCTTCGGCGGCGAACAGCAGGGCGTGTTCGCGGCCTATGCCGCGTCCGGCCCCCGTGATGATCGCCACCCGACCGTCGAGAGCTCCCATGTGTCCTCCCCCTGCTGGCAGTGCCCGCCCGTCCGGAAGTGCGCCCGGGCGTCGCCCACGTTGACAGGGCAATCGGAGGGGGTCAACTTGCTTCTTGGGCTGACACCGTGAGACCCCGCCAGGGGGCCACGATCCGGCGTACCTGGGGCCGGGCCCCGGCCACCACGATGTACTCGAGGTTGCGCAGCCGACCGACGGTCCCCACCCGCTCCCCGGCCGGATTGTGGATACCGATGCGGGCACCGACGTACCGGTTCGAGGGGAAGCCGAGGACCTCCACGTGACCGCGCACCCGGCACATCTCGATCAGGGCGTCGAGACCGATCCATGACTCGTCGTTGTAGGAGAGCACGACGACGGCGGCCTGGACGTCGCCCACCACCTGGGCCAGCGCGTCGATCATGGTCCGGCGCGAATTGAAGGCACTGCGGGGACCGTCGCGGATCTCCATGCGCTTACAGGCCACCCCGTAATGCGAGGGGGCGTCCCAGGCCACCAGCGTTTCCCAGATGTGGTAATTCGCCTCGTAGCGGTGCTGGTTGTAGGGCGGGTCCAGATAGGCGAGGTCGAACTCCCCGAGGCCGGCCACCACGGCGCAGGCGTCACCGCGCACGGCGTGCCCGGGCCCGGCCAGCAGCGCCGGCACGCGCAGCTCGAGCGGTCGGAACGACCGGGAAGCCCACTGCTTCACATAGGCCATCTGCACGCCGGTGGTGGAATCCACCCTGTCGGCCGCCTCCAGCAGACTGGTGACCAGCACCGGTTCGAGGGCGGTGCCCCGGAAGTCGGCGTCGATGGCGTCGCGCACGGCGTCGATGCGCTCGCCATTGTGGGGTTGGAAGAAGCGGGACTGCAGGCAGAAGGTCTCGGTGACATATCCCGGCCGACCGGGGATGGCGTTCAGATAACCGATCGCCTTCTCGAGAGCGTCGGCATCGACGGTGTCGGCGTCGGTGGCCACATAGCAGCCCGCCAGCACGTGGGCATAGCGGGTGGTGTCGACGGCGGTGACCTCGGCCCCGACCTCTTTGAAGACCTGGGCCACCCGGGTCGTCCCGGTGAAGAGGTCAAGGGCGGTGCGGGCCCGGGCCCGCTCGAGCAGCTGGCCCAGAACGGGGACAAGCCGGCGCTTGGACCCGATGTACTTGATCACCGCGTCACCGGTTCACCCGCGTCACCGGATCGGCCAGCAGGCGGGCCACCTCGTCGTCGCTCACCTGATCGAAGTCCCGGTACCACTCACTGATGCCGGAGAACCCTCCGGCGGTCTCCAGGCAGACGACCTCGTCGGCCACTCTCTCGAGTGATGCCACCGCCCCGGGCGAGCCGACGGGCACGGCCAGGATGACGCCTGCGGCATGGCGGCGGCGCACGACCTCGACGGCGGCCCGGGCCGTGAACCCCGTCGCCAGTCCGTCGTCGACCACCACGACGGGTCGGCCGGTCACGTCCACCGCAGGACGGTCGCCGCGATAGGCATGTCGTCGGCGTTCGAGCTCGGCACCCTCGCGCCGGGCGACCTCCTCGATCACGTCGGGGGGGACCGCCAGTTTCGCCACCAGCGGCTCGTTCACCACCCGCACGCCCTCCTCACCAAGGGCACCGAGGCCGAGCTCGGGCTGATGGGGATGACCGAGCTTGCGTACGACGACGACGTCGAGGATGGCGCCCAGGATCCGGGCCACCTCGTGGGCCACGGGCACCCCGCCCCGGGCCATCCCCACCACGACGGGACGCTGCGGGCGCAGCGGCTCGAGGAGCTCGGCCAGACGGCGACCGGCATCGAGGCGGTCGGCGAACTGAACCGTCCGCACCGTCACCGACGCAGTCGCAGGGTCACGGTCGTAGGGTCACGGCCGACGGGGCGTCCCGAAGCGCCTGGCCCACCAGTTCGGGTCACGGGCATGGCAGTGGAAGTGGTCGGGGATCTGACGCATGACCCCGTCGTACGACCATCCCCCGGCCCCGAGGACCTCGTCGGCCACGCGACCGAGCTCGGTGCGCATGTGCTCGAGATCGGCCTCGGGTGGTTCGGTCCCGTGGTGACGCCAGACCACCATGGGGACGTTGCAGATCTCGCAGTCGGCGATCCAGCAGACGTCGTCCTCGTGGTACCAGGCGGTGAGGCGGGCCGCTTCGCACAGTTCGCACACCGATCCGGAAGGCGTCATTCGACTACTTGATGTACAAGGTGACCGTCGCCCCCGGGGAGACCGACGTTCCCGCTTCGGGACTGCTGTCGAAGACGTGGCCCACGAGCGGGCCGTCGGCGGCCGGCACCAGGCCGACGTTCTCCAGTGCGGCACTGGCCTGCGACACGGTGTCACCGTCGACCGGGGGGACGATGACCGGCATCGGCCCCTCGGAGATGAGGACGGCGACGGTGGCGCCTTCGAGGGCGGTGCCGGTGGGGGTCCAGGAGATGACTTCCCCGCTCGTCACCGTGCTGCTGTATTGGTTCGTGCACTGGGGCTTCAGGCCCACGGCCTGCAGGGCGGTGGTGGCCCCCTGGCAGGTTGAGCCGGTGAGCGACGGGATGTTCTCGGTGGGCGGGCCGGAGGAGACGACGACGGTGACCGTGGAGAACTCGGTGGCGTGGCCGGTTGGTGTCCAGGAGATGACGGTGCCCGACTTCACCGTCGTCGAGTTGGTGTCGCTGCACACGGTGGTCAGGTGGGCGGCGGTGAGGGCGGCCTTCACGGCCGGGCAGTCGCCGGTGACGGTGGCCAGCGCGGGGACGGGCACCGACGGCGGTCCCGAGGACACGATCACCGACACCGTGCTCCCTTCTTTCAGAACCTTTCCGGCCGCCGGGGCCTGGCTGAGGATGTGCCCGCTCGCCACCGTGGCCGAGGAACCCTCCCGCAGCACGCGCAGGTGGAACTTGTCCGAACGCAGAGCAGCCGTGGCTTGCGTCGGGGTCTTACCGCTGAGGACGGGCAGGGGGTGGCTCGGTGTGAAGAACTTCGTCCGGGAGGCGGCGTAGGCGCCGCCGGCGGCGGCCAGGGCGAGCACGAGAACGACGATGGAGACGATCCAGGGCCAACGGCGACGCTCGCGCTTGGCCTTCGCGTGACCCGCCTCATCGGCGGTGGCCACTCCCACGGCCGTGGCCATGGCCATGGCGTCGAAGGGGTCGGCACGCTCGGTCTCGGGGTCGTCGCCCACAGGCATGAGGGGGCCCATGCCGTGCTCGGTGCGGTCGACGGCTTGGCGGGCCCCGGGTTGGGCCACACCGCGCCCGCCGGCACCGGCCAAGGGAAGGGGATCGGGTGCCGGCAGCTTCGTCCCGAGCTCGGTCAGGCGCCGGGCCAGATCGGCGGCGTCGAGGCGTTCGGCGATGTCCGGGGCCGCCGCCGCGTCGAGGACGGCGGCCAGGGGTCCGAGCCCGTCGTGGCCGGGAAGGGTCGCCCCCACGCGGGCCATGAGGGTGGCCGCCGTGGTGTCGGCGGCAAAGGGCACGACGCCGGTGACCGCTTCATAGAGGACGAGGGCCAGTGAGTAGACATCGGCGCGGCCGTCGACCGGGCGGCCGAGGGCCTGTTCCGGTGCCGCATAGCGGGCGGTGCCCACGGTGGCACCGGCCGGTTCGGTCATGGCCGCCTCGGCCAGAGCGCGGGCCAGTCCGAAGTCGGCGATGCGCAAGCGGCCGTCCTCGTCGAACACGAGATTGGCGGGCTTGATGTCGCGATGGACGAAACCGCGGCCATGGGCGTAGGCGAGGCCCTCGGCCGCCTGCACCCCCATGGCCGCCGCCTGCGCCACCGACGCGCGCCGGCCATTGTCGAGGAGATCCCGCAAGGACCCTCCACCGAGGTACTCGAGCACGAGGAAGGGTCCCCTCGCGTCCTCACCCCAGTCGTAGACGGAAAGGATGTGCGGATCAGTCAGCGCCGCCGCTGACTGGGCCTCGTAGCGGAAACGACGGAGGAAGCTGCCGTCGCCGGCCAGGCCGGGGTGCAGCACCTTGATGGCCACCCGGCGTTGCAGGACGACGTCCCAGGCTGCGTACACGGTCGCGGAGGTCCCGCTGCCGAGGGCGGATTCGATCCGGTAGCGGCGCGCGAGGACCCGCCCGATGGAGTCGGTGGTAGTCGACATGGGTCCGGCGACCAGGCTACAGACGCTGGAGAGCAGGTCGGTGGACGGCCACGCATGGTGATGACGGTTGCGCTCTCTGAGCACTCGGTCCAGGTCAGAGGCGTCGTTCGGGGCCGCCGGCTCAGGATGCCGGGATCTCGCCGGTGGCGAGGAGCTCGTCGAATCTGGCACCGTCGACGATCGGGATCCCGAGTTCCTCGGCCCTGCGGAGCTTGGCCGCACCGGGTTCGACCCCCACCACCACGGCCCAGGTCTTCTTCGAAACACTGCCCGGCGACTTGCCACCGCGTCCGAGGATGGCCTCCTCGGCCTCTTCACGGGTGTGGCTGTCGAGGGTCCCGGTCACCACCACCGACTTCCCCGCCAACGTCTGGTCCGGCCCGTCACCGCCGCCCGTAGCGGGACCGGCGCCGGTCGAACCGCCCGTCGTCGGCGCCAGGCCTCCACCGGGCTCGGTGAGAACAAGGCCGCCGCCTCTCAGCTTGTCGAGGACGGCGCCGTTGGTCGCCGATCCGAGGAACTCGACGACGCTCTCGGCGATGACCTGTCCGATGCCGTCGACGGCGGCGAGCTGCTCCACCGATGCGGCACTGATGGCATCGAGGCTGCCGTAGGTGCGGGCCAAGGCTCGGGAACCGGCCTGTCCGAGATGACGGATGCCGAGACCGACGAGGACGCGGCTGAGAGGACGGGACTTCGAGTCTTCGATGCCCCGCAACAGGTTCTCCACCGACAG
>PKWD01000033.1 GCA_003131945.1 Acidimicrobiaceae bacterium | reverse complement strand
TCCTCACCACCTTCGGACTCGATGAATACGTCTTCGAAGCACTCAGCGCCGGCGCGAGCGGATTCGTGCTCAAAGACGACCCCCCGGAACAGCTGATTGAGGCGGTCCGTACCGTCGCCGCTGGAGACGCGCTCCTCTCACCCGCGATCCTCAAGCGCGTGATCAATCAATTCACCCAAATCCCTCGCCACGAGCCGCCGAAGGAACTCGATGAGCTCACCGCACGCGAGCAAGACATCCTCCGGCTCATCGCCCGCGGCTTGTCTAACGCCGAGATCGGCGCTGAGCTCTACATCAGCGAGACGACCGTCAAAACCCACGTCACGCACATCCTCCAGAAACTCGGCCTCCGCGACCGCGTCCAAGTCGTTGTGCTCGCATACCAGACCGGGCTCGTACCGGGAGCCACGCCCACCTAAGCCTCACAGGGGGCCGCGAGCGCGACTGCCGCCGTCCCGTCGATGCTGCGACGCAGAACCATCTCAACGAAGGAACATGCTCATGTCAACCGGGACCGATGTCTGGACTGACGTTCACCACGAACGCCAAGCCCTATTGGAGCTGCTCGAAACGCTCACGCCCGCGCAATGGGACGTCCCCTCACTCTGTGCTGGATGGCGAGTTCGGGACGTCGTCGGACACATGGTGAGCGAGACCCGCATGACCGTTGCTAGCGCTGCCTGGGGGTTCTTGACCTCGTGGTTCCGAATCAACCGGTATATCGCTAAGGATGCCCGACAGCGAGGCGCGACTCCCGTCGGGATGCTTCTCGAGGACTTCCGAGGCATCGTTCTCGCTCGCACGCATCTGCCTGGCCTGTCGTCGTCGTCCATGCTCGAAGACATAGTCATCCACCAATTGGACATCCGCCGACCACTTGAGCGACCCCGCCACATTCCCGATGGGCGAATGATCCCCGTCGCCCGGGATCTCTCGACCAACCGCTTCTTTCCCGGCGCGAAACTGTTCCGGGGCATTCAAGCCATCGCGACCGACGCGGATTGGTCGGCCGGCGACGGTCTGGTTGTCACCGGGTCCATCGAAGCATTGGTCCTCACCTTGGCCGGCCGCTTCGCCGCGCTCGACCAGCTGCAAGGTGATGGAACGGCGACCCTGCATATGCGCGCAGCGGCTCTCAGGGGGCAGTGAGGGGATGATTTCCGAAGGCCTGCTGGCCTGCTAGTCGGAGGTACTGCTATTTCTCGCGAGCACCGGCAGGTGCGCGCTATCGCCTGATACATCACTCCAGGAGCACCTCGATGCTGCCCCCGACCCACCCGGTATTGTACGACCGTAATCCTATTGCTTTCAGCACGCTGCGGAGCGCCTTGGTTGTGTGCTCCTACGGCCAGGATGTCGACGTAAAGGGTGATGTAGACCCCAACGATGTGGTGCACGTGGTACAGGAATCCGTGGTTCGCGCTGCACAAAAAACGCACGCAACACGGTCAACTACGGTCAATAGCGGTCTGTTGCGGGCAGTGGAAAACGCCGATCGTGCTGCGGCAATTTGCAAAAGTGCAGGTAGAGGAGTTGGGCGCACATCGTTGGCTTGTTATTTGCCAAGGTGAGGGTCGCGGGTTCGAATCCCGTCGTCCGCTCCAAGTAACCGCAGGTCGGGCACTCATTCTGACGGCCACTCGTCTTTCGCTTGCCCATGATCTGCCCATCGCTTGCCCATCACGGCGGATGACCCTCAATGAACCTCACTCAGATCAGGTGAGGCTCTTCTGAGCTTCACCTGATAAAGGTGAGAGTCAGTCGAGCATCGGTCGAAGAAAATCGCCTCTCGCAGTTCGTGTCGGCGCCCTATGACGCAACCGGTTGACCTGGGAGTTTCCACGGGTATCGTGCCTTGTGGAGGATGCCGCCGAGAACCTCAGCGGCGACGCTGTCTCCGCCCGGGACGGCGTGGGCATAGATCTTCAGGGTGGTCGATGTTCGCGCATGGCTGAGGCGTGCCGACACCGTCGTGATGGGGACGCCCGCCGTCAGCATCGTCGTTGCCATGAAGTGGCGAAGATCATGAAGACGACAGTCCACCTCCGCTACTCGGCGATAGGCGATGAAGCGCTTGGTCACCCAGTTCGGTGGCCAAGGAGTCCGGCCGTCCTGAGAAAAAACGAAGCTCAAGCGACCGATGTCGGCTCCGGATCGGTGTGCCCGTTGTATCGCCCGGTCATAGTGAGTGACCAGGATCTCGAGACTGTCGGCGTCAAGATTGACTCGATAGGTACGACCGGTCTTGGTCGGGCGTAATACCGGACCGCCCTGCGCATCAAGGAGCGCTCGAAGGAAGCCGATCTGTCCTCGCTCGAGATCGACGTCACCCCAACGCAGCGCCCCCAGCTGGCTCCGGCGGGCTCCGGTCGAAACCGCCAGCGCCAAGAAGGTGTGGAAATCAGGATCGACACCGGCGACGTGGGAGAGGAGGCGGACGACCTCTTCGGGACTGGGGGGATAGATCGGCGGCGGCTCACACGACGGAGGCGACGCCGTGCTGGCCGGATTGACCCAGATCCATTCCCACCGAAGGGCCTGGGCCAGTGCTCGGTGGAGCACCACATGGATCCGGTGCACGGTCCCCGGCGAGAGCGGCTGGCCGTATTGTCCGCCACTCTGGCGTAGATCGCCATAGAGGGCGTCGATGTCCTCGGTGCGCAGAGTGGCCACCTTCAGGTGTCCGAGACGAGGTACCAGATGGCAATCGATGACGCTCTTGGTTTGACGCGCCGTCGTCGGTGACCAGTTCGGTGACAGCGCCGCATACCAGTCTTTGAGAAGATTGGCGACGGTCGCCTGAGCGGTCATCCGGCGTGGATAGTCGACGCGGGCTGCGAACTCGACGAGCGCTCGCTGGGCAGCGCGGCGAGTGCCCTTCGTCGTGGCGCTTCGCCACTGGCGTTTGCCGGTTTCGGGATCGGTTCCGGCGTACGCCCTCAGTTCCCAGNNGGGATCGGTTCCGGCGTAGACCCTCAGCTCCCAGCTGTCGCCTCTCTTTCGTATTGATCCTGGCATCACTCCTCCTCGTTTTTGATCAGCCGAGTCTCGACTTGCTTGGAAGGATCAAGCGTTGCCCGCCGTACTGGAATCGCGCCAGGATGGACAGGGAGCCGAGCGGGGTCTGTGGCGAACCGCCAACCATTGACTTCGATTGGTGTGATCCGCGAATATCGGGTGGGGGTCGACATCTCTTACGCGGTGTGAGGTCCCCACCCGGTATCGGCACTTGCCGCCCGCGACACTCAGATACACGATTCGCACGGTATCGCCAATTATCGGCAACGTCGATTTCTGTTCGCAGGTGCCCCGGACCCGTTAGAAGCGCTCGAAACAGTGCCGGTCCGCCAACGAGCTCGACCACCTCACCGGCATTCGGATGAGGTGGTCGAGCAGGCTGCGACGTATGACAATGACTTACGTTGATATGCAGCGACTTACACGACGTCTCGCCTTATGGTGAATCTGGTGCCAGCAGTGGCGAACGCCACTCCGTAGGCGACGAAGAGCACCGCCCCTCCCCACATCGGTAGCAGTCCATTTCGGGAAACTCCGTCAAGAGCGGCAGCGGCGGCGCCGGGCGTCCATCTGCCGATCTCGTGGGCAAAGTCGATGAGAAGGCTCTCAGCGACCAACGCCCACCCGAGGGCGACGCCTACAGCTGCCATCTGGTTTCGGATAAGTGATCCCACGCCCACTCCGACAACCGCGTAGATGGCAGTTGCGGCGATGCCGCCAAGAAGCACCACTCCGACATTGTGACTGAGGATGTGAGGGTGGATATGTTTGCTCGCCAGCCACGGGACGGATGTCGCCAGCGTGAGCACGGCCGCGGCTATGGCAATCCCGGTTCCGACGAGGACCGATGCGAGGATCTTGGCGCCGACCACCCTCCCACGCTTGGGAGACACGAGAAACGTTGAGGTCACCGTGCCGTGGCGAAACTCCCCGGCCATGATCAAGATGCCGATGATCAGGACGGTGAGGACGCCCGACGATCCTGCTGACATGACGCCGCGTATTCCTTCGCCGGTGTTCAATGCCGGACCGCCGCCGGACTTCCCGGCGCTGACTATGGCGCCGAACACGCTGATGGGTACCAATGCCAGCGCAGCAAGCGCCAAGCCAAAGATCATCCGAGTTGTGCGCAACTTCAAAAGCTCAGCATGAATGAGGTTCTTCATCGTAAAGCTCCGTTCGTGATCGGGTCCGTGATCGGGTCCGTGGTTGGGGTGGTGAGCTCGAGAAAGTACTCCTCGAGGTCGAAGTGCTTGGAGGTCATCTCGAAGATCACGACGCCTGCGCCGGCGGCAACGATGCCGACGGCCTCGGCAGTGGTCTCGAATGCCTCCACTGTCTCTGCAGTCGTGAGCTCTGCGGCGATGCCCTTGACATTGAGTGCATCGCGAAGCGCCTGCGCCTGTGGCGTTCGCACCCACACGCCTGGCCTCGTCCGATCAGCCAGGTCAGCGAGCGAGGACTGGATGACGAGACGACCCTTCGCAATGATGACGACGTCGTCGACGGTCTGGGCGATCTCAGCAAGAAGGTGGCTAGATACGAGCACGCTTCGTCCTTGGTCGGCATAGGTGCGTAGGGATTTCCGCAACCAGTGCACGCCTTCGGGGTCGAGGCCATTGGCAGGCTCGTCGAGGATGAGTACCTCGGGCTCACCCAAGAGGGCGGCAGCCAGGCCGAGGCGCTGGCGCATGCCGAGCGAAAAACCCTTCACACGATGATCGCCGACCTCGGTGAGACCGACCTCGTCAAGCACCTCGTCAGCGCGGGTGAGCGGGAGACCGGCGGCAATGCACAGGACGCGGAGGTGGTCACGCGCCCGGCGGCCGGGGTGGAAACTGGTGGACTCGAGCACCGCCCCGACGTGGCGGAACGGATCCACGAGTCCCCGATAGGGCTTGCCGTTGATCGTCGAGCTACCTGTGGTTGGCTCGATGAGGCCGAGCAGCATTCGCAAGGTAGTGGTCTTGCCCGCACCGTTTGGTCCGAGGAACCCCGTGACGCTGCCTTGTGCAACCTCGAAGCTGAGATTGTCGACAGCGACGACATTTCCGAATCGTTTGGTCAGGCCGCTTATCTGGATGGATGTCATGACGCCACTGTGCGCTCGTGGCCTCGCAATTGCCTCGCCCTTGAGACAGATTCCCGACTCCGCCCTCAGACAGGGATGGATCCATCCGATCTCTGTCACATGGGGGAGTTCGATCTCTGTCTCATGGGGGAGGAGGCGGAGACCCCCCTCGATTACGATCGACCCATGGGAACTGCGCTCGACCTGGCCAAACGCACTCAGGCGTTGGACCGGCGCTACCCGCTTGCAGCCGACACCCTGCTGGCCGTCGCCCTGGCGGCGGCGGCCCTTGTCTCACTGGCGGCCACCTATGACGAGCTCCCCGCGACCGGTTCCCCATTTAGCCATGGATGGACCGTGGCCGTCGTGGTCTCGATGCTCGCCCTCACCCTCCCGTTGGCATGGCGACGACGATTTCCGTTCTCTGTCGCCGTCGTGGTCGTTGGCGCCTTCCTGGTCGCCCGGATCGTCGTTCACGTGCCCGAGGCAAACGTTTCGCTGCTCGCGGCATGGTTGATGATCTACAGCGTCGCTGTCCACGGCCAACGACGATTTCGGACACCGGTCCTTATAGTTTGCTACATCGCCATTGTGGCCGAGCTCGTACGCGAGTACTTCTTCGCTAGCTATGCGAACGGGTACGGGCCTCTGCTCGCGCGTTTCTTCAACCTCTTCTACAACATGCTCGTGATCGCCCTGCCCTGGCTACTCGGTGCAGCCATATGGTCGTTGCGAGATCGTCAACGCAAGCTGGCCGATCAGACGATCGAACTCCAAGCCGAGCGCGAGGAGAATGCCAGTCAGGCAGTGTTCGCGGAGCGGGTCCGGATCGCCCGCGAACTGCACGATGTCGTGGCTCACCACGTGAGCGTGATCGGCGTACAGGCGGCCGCAGCGCGGCGGGTGATGGATCGCCAACCGGCTCGGGCCGCCGAGGCACTGAGTTCGATTGAAGACTCCAGCCGGCGGGCCGTCACCGAGCTTCATCGCCTCCTCGGGTTCCTTCGCCGCGCCGGTGACACCGACGAGCTGTTTCCCCAGCCGGGCCTCGCCCAGCTCGGCGACCTGATCGCCGAGGCTGGCCAAGGCGAGCTAATCGTGGACCTCACGATCAAAGGCGAAGCGCGCCCTCTTTCTCCGACCCTCGAAGTGTCTGCCTATCGGGTGATTCAAGAGGCGCTGACCAACACCCGTAAGCACTCGAGAGCAACAACAGCGAAGGTTCGGCTCCACTACGGGCTAACAGAATTTGAAGTGGAGGTATTCGACGACGGACCGGAACGGGATGCGGAACAAGCGGGGGGCCAGGTCGGCCATGGGTTGATCGGGATGCGCGAACGTGCGGCGCTCCATGGTGGGCATCTCCGTGCCGGCCCTCGGGCCGGAGGCGGCTTCACCGTGCATGCGTCATTCCCGCTGAACAGTGATGCCGCATGAGCGTCAGGGTCGTCCTGGTTGACGATCAGGCATTGATCCGAACGGGTTTCAAGATGATCCTCGAATCCGAAGACGACATCGAAGTCGTCGGCGAAGCGAGCGATGGTGAACAAGCGATCACCATGACGCGTTCGGTTCGGCCGGACGTCGTGCTCATGGACGTCCAGATGCCGACAATGGACGGTCTCGAAGCCACCGGCCGCATCGTGCGGGATGCAAATGTCCCAAGTCGGATCGTCATCCTCACCACTTTCGAGCGCGACGATTACGTCTTCGAAGCACTTCGTGCTGGGGCGAGTGGGTTCCTTCTCAAGAATGCCCCTTCCGAGGAGCTCGTGCATGCGGTGCGCGTCGTGGCTGCCGGCGATGCCCTTCTCGCACCGTCGGTCACCCGTAAGGTCATTGAAGGGTTCATTCGCCGACCGGCACATCGCAGCAACGAAGTTGAGCTTGAGCGTCTCACCGAGCGAGAGACTGAGATCTTGCAGTTGCTCGCCACCGGGAAAAGTAACTCGGAGCTGGCCGCCCACCTCTTCGTAGGGGAGGGGACCATCAAGACCCATGTTTCGAGTGTGCTCACCAAGTTGGGACTACGCGACCGGATGCAAGCGGTCATATTCGCCTACGAGAGCGGTCTCATCGAACCGGGGCAACATCGAGAGTAGTGCATTGCGTGCGGGGCTATGTGGAGAATGATCGAACCGATAACTCCGCTCCGCCAAGACTGCGACAAGTGCTCTCTCACCCGGATCGCACAGAGAATGTTCGAGCCTATTCAACTGCTCTCCGGGGTCCCGATAAGAGCTGTATCAGAGGGCGGGACGCCAGACAGTGTTGATTCGCAAGACGTCGACCAATAGCTCCGAGAATATGAGGGCAAGTTCTTGCACGTTGCTCCGTATCCGGACCTCGTGCACGGTAGGGCGGATTCGAGGGGATCGGCCCTACCGCTGCCCGGACTAATCACACGAACGAGCCTGCAGACAACTGGAGCGTTGTCTGGCTAGAAGAACGTCGAAGAGTGGACCGGGGGAGGGCCATGCCGCCGGGGCGGTGTTACCTCGCGACGGGGCTGTTCGCCTCCTGGGCGATGTACTTCGCGCGGCGAATCCACAGGATGCTGTGATAGACAACATGACTGTCTTGGAAGGTCAGCTGCCCGCGGCGGATGAACCTGGAGAAACCGCCTGTGTTCGGGCTGCCGAGTTTCACCACGCCGGGGTGGCGCGGGTACTCGGCCAGCTGCTTCCCCGGAAAGTGGAAGGGCCAGTCCCGATACACATACACGTTCTGGTCGGTGACCAGCACGATGCGATGGAAGTAGAACGTCAGGATGCTGATCGCCATTTCGAACAGAGAACCGACCGTCGGCACGAACTGGGCGACGTCCTCCACTACACCGATCAGCAGGGTGGTCAGCAGGTTGTTGTAAGCGAAACACACCGCCACGCCCTGCTCGTTGACATGTGCGCGCTTGGCCATCCGCTGAGCCATGCGCTGGTTGTATTTCCGCACCGACAGGCCTGCGTCGTGAGGATCGTTGATAGCGCTCATGAAAGAACACTAGGGGACAGCCGCCCTGGCCAAAGGCCATTTCTACATGGGATGACCATCTCGCTCTCATGGCTGGCCCTTCACGAGGGCGTAGTAGCCGCTTATCAGGGAGGCCCATCCGGAAACGACGGGCGCCCGAGGCGTCGTCGGCCACCGAGACCAGTCGGCATTGCCGGATCCTTCACCCCCTCACCGAGGTGGCATCGACGAAGAACCGACCGCAAACGTTCTCGGCCGCGAATACAGCACGGGTAGGCAGCGGCCGGGGGGTCCAAGGTCCTGGCGATGGCGGCCAACCGACTCCGAGAGATACCCCGGTCGCAATCCGAATATGCGTGGGTTCGGACGCCTCGACCTGCGGACCCGACAGCCCACCTGCCCGGGCATTTTGTGCGCTCCTCGTTCACCACGAGAGTCCCCGGAACGGGGGTTGGTGCTTGCAGACGCGAGCGTCATGTAACGGCACCTTGGGGATAGTGGTCAACGATCACTGGAGCCGTTTGTTGACCCCTGTCGGTTCCTTCGGAATTACAGCCCGGCGGCGACGTCTCGACCGTTCCGTGCGAGTCGAACGTGGGTTACGGCTGGCGAACATACGTGTTCAATGCACCGGTAATTACTCGAGATCGTCGAAGAGTCGTT
>PKWD01000351.1 GCA_003131945.1 Acidimicrobiaceae bacterium | reverse complement strand
CAAGTCAGAGTGTCATTCCCAATGCGGGCATGACTTGACCAGCTCCCTCATGAACCCCCAGGGCACCGATGCTGCCGGGGTCATCTATCAGGCGAAGTTCTGCGGCGACCAGGGCTTGCTCTTCGGCCAGGCAGCTGACGGTTCCTGGACGGTACCCCTGAGGCCCTTGGCCCATGGCAAAAAGACAGACTGAAGCCTCAGTGCTGCGGACACGCGGATGATTCCTGCCTGGCACATGAGGTCAGTCGCCAGCCCGGCCAGTATCGCCACTGTTTGTCGGCGCAGTGTCACCCTGGCCACCAGGCGGTAATGCCGACTATGAGTTACAAGCAGCTGATGAGTCACCTATGCAGCAACTAATTTAATCGCTCGCGATTGGAGCTCCGTGTCGTCGGAGCCGAGAGGATTGTCACGATTCCGGTTTGCCTAGCCAATACTCCACAAACCCATCCCGCATTCATCCCACGTTTCAGACCGTCTGAGTTGGCCTGTTCCGCCAATGACGTGCCAAAACTGCAGGTCAGCGCCGTGGACAACCGTCCTTCACCGTCTGGCGTCTGTGCCTACGTCGTCCATGCTTTATTACGATATCTAGCCTTGACCTGGGAGAATGTGGGTGCATTCCACATTCATTGCACACTCAGGTGTCGCCGGATACCGAGGTGCCCGAGTCGGGGCCAGGCCGACCGATATTCGCGGAGCCCTCCCATCTGTCACCTTCAGGCTCGTACGCTTTCGGCATGCCGACGACGAGGCCCGCCGAGTCAGATCGCGATGCGGCAATCCGGTCCCTTCTGGCCGGGCTCAGGTGGGGCACCGAGCTGCCTGACTTGGCCCATTCGATGGACTCCCTGCATCCTCGAGCCGACACCTTCCCCGGAGAGGTCTTCATGGAGGTGGCCGTCCAAGCGATGGACCTCGCTGGCATCGAGCAGCGAGGCTTGTCGTACGAAGAGCTTCTGAATAACCACCTACCAGAGTACGAGTTCCGGGACCGCCGCGCCCGGAAAATCAAGTTCGCCATCCTGGCCATCGGTGCCGCTCGAGGTGGCATCGACCCCGACCTCCTCGAAGAGGTCATCTGGTGGCAAACGGACGATTTCTGGTTCTACGCCCTCGCCGCGGCCGCGGCCATTATCCGAGCCAGCGCGGCCAAACTGGAAGTTCCGGTTGCCGACCTCGTTGGAGAACTCGCGCTCAAACACGGGGTCGACCTGACTGTCGCCACACAGTGAACCTACGCTGCACTTCTCGAATGCTCGATGCCATTGGCGGCAAGCCGGAACTCGTCGATGTCGAGCCCAGCATCGACGATTGGTACGCCAACGTCATCTACATCGACGGCAAGAAATGCGTACTCCTGGTACACGACGGCACGCTGTTCGCAAGCCTGGCATTGAACGTCTCCGTCGGGATGCTGAGACCGATCGGCGGGCACGTCTACAGCCAGATCGTCCGAGCCCTCGAGAGCGAGGGACTTCCCCCGACGCCCTGGGCGACATCGACTACCGGCAGATCTCCCTCGCCCGGACTCGCAGTCGGAGCGTCCTTGGGTCGATGAACGACATGGTGATCATGGCCCGACACATCATCCGTAGTGAAGGGGGTCTCGGAGGGTGCAACGTCGTGGGACTGAACCACCTCCTGCATGACACGTCCAATGGGGCACGGGGATTCGCGACCCCACTGGAGCTCGTGAGTCGACGACTGGTCGGGGAGCGGCCGTCATGAGCTCGCTGGTGCATCAGTGGTTTTGCCGTGGGTCCGGCACCGGATCTTGTCCATAATCCTGTCCACAAATCCGAGCCGAAAGTGGGCAGATTCGGCCCGACGCGGCGGACGAGCTCATCGACTCGCCCAGATCAAGGGCACTGTGGCGGTCTGACAGGACACGGACCCTGGCACTTGATGTCCAAGTTGAGAACCTGAAGGTAGGGGCCGCTGCCATGTCTAGATGGTATTGGTAATCCAGAAACTCCCCTGTAGCGGGATGTGCTGGATCGTTGGTATTCGTGATATTGTCGATCCATAAACCCCCGCCCGTGAGGAGGTGCTGGCTCAGTCATGTCAACTCGTGCGGGTATCAGCTCGGGGGGCCGCGCCGACCTCGCCGCTGTCCTCGGCCTCGGCCGGCGTTTCGTGACGACCTACGACGTGGTCACCGCCCTCGGAGTTGATGCGGAGACCGCCAGCCGGAAGCTGTCCCGGTGGGCGGCAGAAGGTTGGCTTCGGCGCGCCCGGCGCGACCTCTACATTCCTGTCCCCCTCGACGCGTCCAACCCGGCGGCCTGGTCCGAAGACGCCTTGGTGGTCGCCACGGCCGTTTGGCCCCAGTCATGCATCACGGGGTGGACGGCGGCGAACCACTGGGCGCTGACCGATCAGTTGTTCCGCACCACCGTCGTCAAGACGGCTGGGCGCGTCCGTGCATCGTCGGTACGTGTCCTCGATCACGACTACCTCGTGACGCACACTTCCGCCGACTCGCTGGCATGGGGGATGAAGATGGAGTGGCACGACGAGGTGCGCCTCCGCATCGCCGACCCCGCACGGACGGTCATCGATATCCTCGACACGCCTCGTCTCGGTGGCGGCATCCGGCACGCCACGGACATCCTCTCGTCGTATCTCGATAGCCACGACCCGTTACTCCTGGTCGACTACGGCGACAGGCTCGGCAACCGCACAGTATTTAAGCGCCTCGGCTACATCGTGGAATTCCTTGGCGGGCATGACGATCTCGTTGCTGCTAGCCGCGACCGGATTTCCACCGGAGTCTCTCCACTCGATCCCGACGCTCCACGAAACGGGCGGACAATCACCCGCTNNTCGCCTTGGCCTACGCGGAGCCCGCATGATCCCAAAGCGCGAGCTGCTGGAGCTGCGGACCGAGTGGGCGCTCGATGTCAATATCATCGAAAAGGATTACCTACTTGGGTGGCTCCTTGCCGGAATCGCCAACGATCCCGCCCTTCGCGACACGTGGGTGTTCAAGGGAGGCACCTGCCTGCGCAAGTGCTACTACGAAACGTATCGGCTCTCGGAAGACCTCGACTTCACCGTTATCGACGGCGGCCCCGAAGAGCCGGAGGCGCTCGTGCTGATTTTTCGCCGGATCGCCGAATGGGTACGCGAGCAGTGCGGTATGAAGCTTGTCATCGACGACAGGTCGTTCCGTCGCCGCCAGAATCGTCGCGGCAATCCGACCACGCAAGGCGGGATTGCCTATCGAGGACCGACTCTTCCGACTCAATTCCCTAAGGTGAAGATCGACCTCACAACGGATGAGGTTCTGGTGGCTGAGCCAGAGATGCGACCGATCGGCCACCAGTACAGCGACGCGCTCCTTCCCGGAGAGGGCGCTCGCTGCTACTCGCTCACCGAGCTGTTCGGCGAGAAGCTCCGGGCTCTCGCCGAGCGCTGTCGCCCCCGAGACCTCTACGACGTCGTCCACATGCACCGGCATCCGGACCTGATCGGGCTTGCACCGGAGGTCGCGTTGATCCTGGCCCGAAAGTGCGCACACGCTGGGATTGACGTCCCCACCTTGAGCACGATCCACGACTCCCCTTATCGAGCGGAAGTTGAACAGGAGTGGGAGAACATGCTCGGGCATCAACTGCCGAAGCCGTCACCACCTTTTGCCGATTTCTGGCGCACCCTCGACGACGTCTTCGCCTGGCTCGGTGGCGAGGCCGCTGTCGTCCTGCCCCGAGCCGAGCAGACCAAGGACGACCTCGATCCCACGTGGGTGGCACCACGAGCGATCACGTCGTGGCACCGCGGCTTCCCGTTCGAACTGATCCGTTACGCCGGGGCCAACAGGATGAAGGTTGAGCTTGACTACCGAGCAATGAACGGACGCTGGGGACCTCGGATCGTCGAGCCCTACTCGTTCCGGCTCACCAAGGCCGGGAACTTCATCCTCTACGTCGTCAACGACCGGGACCAGATTCGTGGCTACCGAGCCGATCTCGTTGTCGGCGTCAGACCCACCAGTGAGACGTTCGTGCCACGCTTTGCGGTCGAGTTCTAACGGCCTCACGCCTCGTTGCCATCCCACATTCATCCCACGTTCACAGCCGACCTTTGAGGTCCTTTCCACTGGCCAGTTGACAAAATCGCAGTTCAGAGCCGTCTGACGCCGTGTGGTGTCGTCTGGGCCCTGTGCCTACGTGGTCCATGCTCTACTACGATATTTAGCCTCTGGCCTGCGGTTTCAGTCTCCGACAGCCTGGTCAGGCCGCGACGAGGCCTCAGATCCTCCAAACTCATCGTCGATAGCCGTTCGGGTTCGGCCCTCCTCGTCGCTGAAAAGGTGGCCGTACACGTCAAGTGTCGTCTTGACAGACGCGTGCCCCAACCGAGCCTGGACGACCTTCACGGAGGCACCAGAACGGATGAGCAAGCTGGCGAAGTAGTTGGCCGACAAGATTGCCGCCAGTGGATATGGCAGTGGCCGGTCCGAGCCGGTTGTCGATGCCGACGTGCTGCTGGAGGGAGACGTCACTGAGACGCCAGAGAAACCCGAGCTATTGCGTCAGTATGAGGCTGGCGAACTGGAGGAGTACCGACTACCTCGGTCACAACAACTGGGCCATGGTCGACAGCAAGAAAGTCGCAAGACCCAAGACGATGATGATGATGACTGAACGCTCGGGCCCGACCTTGCGCGAGGCTGCTCAGGAGCTTCTCGAGCGCACCGACAGGACCCTGCTGGCCATCCACGGTGGCGAGGTCAAGGCAAGCGATGTCGACACCTCGACCATGATTGGCTTCAGGCAGGCTCTGATTTGGATACTCAGCTATCGGGAGTGATTGTTTTTCCTGAAAGCGCGCGCAGCGCAGTTTGGAGCGGGGGTTGACTCTGCCCAACGCGAGTTGGTAGTGGCAGCTGGGCGACATTGGAGACGCCAGATCGTTCGGCAAATACGCGCCTGTCCCTGCAGGGGCTCTGCCCCCTGCACCCCCGCTGGGGATTCGCCCCAGACCGCACTCTGGCCGACGCCCTCAGCTCGAATTGCATAACGGCGTGACACGGGAGGACGCCGCCCGGAATGGTAAAGAGGTGCCTCGAGGCAGTGGGTGCTGGGGCGGCGCAGGTCTACCTCGAAGCAATGCGGCCAGGCTCGTTGACCGGCATCATGGACGGAGTGCCGGTCCGGGTCCAGCTTCGGAGGACGAGGGGTTGGCGCAAGCCGACTGGGGCCATCGTGGTGGCGCGGCCCTCACGATGGGGCAACCCGTTTCGCATCGGGATAGACGGCGACAGGATTCATTGCGTGGCGTTCTACCGGGAGGCACTCGTCCGAGGCGAACTTGCGTTTTCCGTCACCGACGTGCGCAGGGAGTTGTCCGGCCGGGACCTCGCGTGCTGGTGTCCGGCCCATGAGCCCTGCCATGCCGACGTTCTATTGGAGGTGGCGAATCAACCCTGACGCACGACCTCAGCCTTGGGGACAGCCGAAAGGGACTTCAAGTATCCAGGGACGCCGTAACGCGCTCAGATGGTCGGCTGCGGAGCGACGATGTTGAAGTTGGTGATGTAGGTCGGGTGGCTCCCGGCCTCCACGTCGGCGGTCACGACCGAGGACCCGGCCGCACACGATTCGCCGACGAAGAGGAAGGTGGCGTTGCCGTCGTCATCGAGCGTGGTAGGGACGGGGCCGTAGGAGGTTCCGCCTATGCGGTCAAAGAAGATCGTAAATCCACTCGGGGGAAAGATCTCCCACTCCAGAAGGCCTCCACAACGAACCTCTAGTTGGTCGAAGGAGATCTCAGCCGTCTGCTCGGCGTAGACGGGGTCGGTTTCCAGATTGAAAACGGCGAAGATGTCGGAGCCGGTGGCCCCGTTACCGGTCTCGACCTCACCGCCGGTCGCCGTGCCGCTTGAGGTCGGGTAGGCGAACAAGCCCGACGGTGTGACGACTGGCGGATCGAGGACCAGGGTTCCGAGGGCGGTGCCATAGGGGGCGGTGGTTAGGTCAGCCTCGATCAGGTCCGAGCCGGGAGCACAGTCCACGCCGTAAAGGGCCACCGTGGCGTTGCCGTCGTCGTCGAGGGTGGCGGCGAAGACGAGGGGCGTCGGGGGGGCCAGGAGGTGGAAATCCGTTCCAGCTCCGACGAACCCGTAGAAGGTGGTGCATGTCGCCTGCACCTGCGACGAGGCAATATCGACCGTGTCACCGGCGAAGGACGGCGAAGTCTCCACCTGGATCACGGCAGCAAAGGCCGATGAGCCGTTCTCTACCAAGGGGTTGGGGTCGATCTGGACGGTCATGGGGGCCGGGTCAGCGCCAGTCCCGCTGCCCGTCGGAGTTCCGCCGCTGCTCTTGCAGGAGTGGGTCTTGTGACAGCCCTTGGCTGCTTTTGCCGAGGCCACACCCGACATGCCGAGCAGCGGCAGGGCGACCACGACGGCGAGGGCCACGATGGTCAGAGAACGACGGCGAAGATTCATGGTGATTCCTTGGGCATGTCGAGGTCAGTCCGATGATGTGAACCCAACACCATCGTCGCCGACCACAGAATGCGTGACCATCGTCACGGTTGATGAACGGGGGCTGAGTAGCCCCCGGGACGTGGGGTGTGTTGTCAGAGTGGACAATGTGGCCAAATTGCGTTGAGTAACCGAAGGGAACGAACAGTGGCCGTAACCGTGATCGAACTATCGGCAGTCCAGTGGCAGGATGTTCCCGCTACATGGGCCGGCAAAGCGGCGTCCGGGCAGCCGAAGGTTCGGTTCAAGGCATTCACCACAGGGGATCCGGGGGTACCCGACGGGCAACTGATCGAATACGAGGCCGGTCACGTAGAAGCCGAGCACAGCCACGAAGAAGGTGAGCTGTACTACTTGCTGACTGGTGACCTCACCGTTCAGGAGGTCTCTGTCGGCCCAGGCATGCTCGTTTGCATCGGCGGGAACGCGATATTCGAACCGCACACAAGATGGGTGCAGTTTCATTCGCCTCGGCATCGGTGCAACAAGGTAACTCCGGGCCCAGCGCTGGATGGACAGGGGTCGGATCTCACCCCAGGCGAAGAGGCTTTACAGCTTCTGAACTGGTGCGCAACGCTCGCGTGGCGCCCTCGGGCCTGATTCTCTCCGTCGTTGGCGCCGACCGGCGATGTTGCTTCTTGCTTGTATCTTGCTTATTATGGGCAATAATGAGCAAGATAGAGCAGGAATTGTGCAGTCAGCCGGACATCTGGCTTGAGGCGCGTGATCTGGTCAGCAGCGTCGAGAAATTCCTCCCGCCGGCCGGGGAGAGGGTGGCCGTCTTTGGATGCGGCACCTCCCTCTACATGGCCGAGGCCGCTGCCCGCTGGCGCGAAGACGCCGGACAGGGCGAGACGGATGCCTTCGCCTCCTCCGAGTTCCCGTCGAGCCGGTCCTACGACGCGTGTGTGGCCATCTCACGATCAGGTACGACCACCGAGGTGCTCGACGTCCTGGGCCGTATCAGCGGGTCCACCCTCCTCATCACAGCCGACCGTGACACGGCCGCGGCCCAGGTTGCCCTTCATACGATCTCACTCCCCTTCGCCGATGAGCAGTCAGTGGTTCAGACCCGTTTCGCCACCGGGTTCCTGGCCTTGTGGCGGGCGCACTTGGGACACGACATCGAAGTGCTGGCATCGGACGGACGCCGCTCCCTTGACGCTGAGCTGCCCGACAACGTCGCCTCCTATTCTCAATTTGTCTTCCTCGGTCACGGGCCGGCCGGTGCCATTGCCGCCGAAGCCGCTCTCAAGATGCGGGAGGCGGCCGGCTGCTGGACAGAGGCCTATCCGTCGATGGAATTCCGCCATGGACCAATCAGCGCCGTCGGTGAACACACCCTGGTGTGGTCCCTCGATCCGCTGGACCCGTCACTACGTCAGGAGATTGTAACCACCGGGGCGGCCGTAACCGAGGGGGCGGCCGACCCAATGGTCGAGCTGTTGCGGGTACAACGCACCGCCGTGAAGCTCGCGGTCCTCAAAGGTCTCGATCCCGATCGACCCCGACACCTCTCACGCTCTGTGATCCTCACCTCTCTGGGCGCAACGTAGCCCGATCATGATCCTGACGGTCACCTTGAACGCGGCGCTCGATGTGACCTACGAGGTTGAACACCAATCACACGGTGAACCCGTCCGTGTGCGTCGCGTCATGTCCCGATCCGGCGGCAAGGGCATCAACGTGGCCTTCGTCCTTTCCGCCCTCGGTACGGGGGCGACAGTCACCGGTCTGGCGGGCGGCCGCCGCGGGCAGGTCATCCGGGAGGGGTTGGCTAACGTCGGCATAACCGAGGCCTTGTTCCCCATCGCCGGAGAATCCCGCCAAACCGTCGTGGTGGCGGCCGACGACGGGAGTGTGGCCGCATACCACGAGCCGGGTCCTGTCGTGTTGGCCGCCGAATGGGAACAGTTCCTCGTCCGCTATAACGCCTTGCTGTCTGAGTGTTCGTCCGTCGTCTGCGCCGGCAGTCTCCCGACATCCATCCCTGATGACGCCTATGCCATCCTCATCGAGGCCGCCCATCGACAGAGACGGACGGTGGTACTCGACGCTAGCGGCGTTGCACTGCGCCGCGGCCTCGAAGCCGAACCGGATGTCGTGAAAGTCAGCCACGCTGAGTTTTCCGAGTTGGCAGGCACTGATCTGACCGACGAGGCTTCGATTCTCTCGTGGGCGAAAGGCATCAAAGGGGACGTAATCGTCACCCTCGGAGCCGAAGGAGCCATCGCTTGCGGCGACGGATGGCGATGGCGGGTGCACCCTCCCAAGCGCTCGGGAAATCCGGTTGGCGCCGGTGATGCCTTCACTGCCGGATTGGTCTGCGACGACATGATTGCTGCTGGTCCCCGCGACCGCCTGATCTTTGCCACCGCTTTGGCGGCCAGCTCGGTGGGTTTGCCCGGCGCCGGCCTGATCGATCTCGATCTGGCCAGGGATCTGGCCGACGAAGGCAAGGTCGTGGTGATGTGAGGCCAGGTGGGAGGGCATACGTGTTGGCCATCGATCACCGGGCTTCCTTTCGGAGGTGGGCGAAGCACGGCCTCGGCCTCGAGGCTCCGGTCGCCACATTGCGCCATCTCAAACTCCTGGTGGCCGACGCTCTGCCGATGGTTATCGCCGCCGGGCGGAACCCCGAGGAACTAGCCATTTTGGCCGACACCGAGTACGGCACGGCCGCCATAACCCGGGCCCATAAAGTGGGCGTTCGAGTCGTCGTTCCCGCGGAGCGAAGCGGCATGCCGGAGTTCATCTTCGAGCACGGCAATGATTTCGCCGCCGCCATCACGGCCAGCGGCGCCGACGTCGTCAAGGCCCTGGTGCGTTACAACCCTTCGTCCGGAGATGATCGAAACGCCCGCAGTCGTGCCGGACTGACACTTCTGGCCGAATGGTGCGAGAAGGTCGCCTTGCCTCTGATGCTCGAGCTTTTGGTGCCGCCAGGCGCCGCTGACCTCGACGAGAGTGGGCACACCCACCCGGACTTCGATGACCAGCGCCGACTTCCCTTGACGCTCTCCGCCGTATCCGAACTCAGAGAGGCGGGCATGCGGCCCCAGTGGTGGAAGCTCGAGGGCCAGACCGACCCCTCCGCTTTCTCAGAACTGGCCAGGTCCACCGGAGCCGCCGACGGTGAGACGACCTGTCTGGTGCTCGGCCGGGGTGCCGGCGAACCACAGCTCTTGGAATGGATCGATATGGCAGCGAGCACAGTCGGATTCTCGGGGTTCGCCGTGGGACGCTCGCTATGGACAGGTCCGCTCGAGAAGGTCCTACAGCAACGGCTGTCAGCTGAGGAGGCGACATGGCAGATCGGTCAGGGTTATCTGAAGCTGATCAACGAGTACGAGCGGGCCGAGATGGCGGTCCCAGAGCCGGGAGGTGGCGCCCGGTGAGGGCCGTGCCGCGACGGCGGGTAGGGCCGGCCGCCATGGCTGCGTTGGCGACCGTCATCGTCGTGGCCCTCACAACGTCCTCGGCTCAGGCCGTCGGGCGTCACCGCTCGTCCGCCGTTTCTCAATCCGGTGCCACCGTGCCCCCTCCGGTGGCCACGGGGACGTTGACCATCGCCGGTCAGCTCGCCGACGGGTCCTTGGTGCAGGCCGAAGGGCTCACCTGGAATCCCGGCTCGCTTCCCGCAGGGGACCGTCTCCTCACCTTCGAGGTGGCGTACGACTGGTCGACGTGCGCCCCGGCATCAGGAGCGTGTCGCGTGGCCGAGGACAGCACCGCCACGCCTTTTTCGGCTCGCTCCTACCGAGTGGGCCACAAGGACGTGGACCGGTTCCTACGCTTAAAGGAAATCGCCACCGAAGTCGTCGAAACCAATGCGACGACGTTCGCCCAACGTCCCCATTCAGCCTCGAGTTCGGTTGCGTCGTCCACCGAAGTGGCCCGTTACCGAAGTGGCAGGGCACCCCGAACCGAATTCGTGAACGGGACACCTGAGGCCACCACCGGTTCGACTTCGGAGTACTTCTCGGTGGATCCTCCTCATTACGCTACCACCGACGGAGTGCTCACAATCCAGTACCGGATCGATACGAACCCGTGGCTTGCCATGCCGACCGACGACGTCTTTTACACCGGCGAACTTTCGATTGGTAAGCACCGCGTCGACGTCCGCACCGCCAACAGCGCCGGAGCCACCGATATCTCGTTCTCGTGGCGAGTCGTGCCTCTTCCTGCTCCGCTTCCCTGTGTTCCCCGGGCCGATCAGGCGTGCTGGTACCCGCCGCACCTGGACTCGCAGGGTCAGCCGATGCGCTGGGACTGGCAAATCGGGCTGGTGACGCCACAGGAGCAGACGGGCGCCTCGGCTGTTGATCTTTACGATATCGATGGCTTTCTCACCACGGCATCGGAGGTGAGTGCCATCCATCAGACGTGGGCCGCGGCCACCCTCCTCCACCCCAAGGCCGTTTGCTACCTGGATGTGGCTTGGGAGGAATACCGTCCCGACGCTAGTCCCGAGAGCTACGGGGGAAAGTTCCCGGCCAGCACTCTGGGCAACGTCTATTTCGGCTACCCGGCTGAACGGTGGCTCGATTTCCGCCAGCTCGATGCACTCAAGCCGATGCTGAAGGAGCGCATCAACATGTGCGCCCAAAAAGGCTTTGATGCCGTCGAGATCGATGATATCGACAGCTTCGACCCGCCATCGACCACAGGGTTCCACCTCACACCGGGTGATGCCCAGAATTTTCTGGCCTATACGTTCAATCTCATTCACGCCGACGGTATGACGGCTTTGTGGAAGAACAGTCCGTTGCTGAGCGCATGGGGAGTGCGTTACACCGACGGAGCCGTGGTGGAAGAATGTTACGTCTCACATCAATGCGACGCTTCGCAGTTCGCTGGTAAGAGTGAGGTCGGTATCCAGTGCACCGCCCTCTCGGGTCCGACGCCGTGTGGCTGGGACGACTTCACCACCGACGTCACCACCAACCAGCCGAACGGGAAGTGGGTGGGCGAAGCCGAGTATGTCCAAGACCACTACGTGTGTAAGCCATCGGCCGCATGTCGGGCTCCACACCGGTCTACCTTCTCGGCTTACTGCCAAGCGGTCTATGCGCCACCCTCAGGCTTTAGCGCCGTCCTCTTCGCCGTCGACCTCAACGACCGGGTATTCCTCCCCTGCCCTGATGGCCGGTGATGCCGCCATCAGGGGGAGGGGTGGCGCTCTCGGCCACGGCCACCGCACCGTACAGACCGGCATTGGAACCGAAACGGCCGATCACCACCTCGGGACGGCCGGGAGCGCTCCGGTGCAACGAGTCGGTGATGACGGCGACGAGCTGGTCGCCTGACCCGGTATAGCCCCCGCCCAGGACTATCCGGGCGGGATCCAGGAGAATCGCCATGTTCGTCACGCACATGGCGATCTGCCGGAGGACATCCTCCACCAACGCCATAGCGGTACCGTCGGATGACATCACAAGTTCGGCGAAACCGCCCGCCAACCCGAGCGTCTGGGCTCGATGCCGCACGCCCGCCCCACCCACCTCGGTCTCGAGTGAGGAGAATGGGGCTGCCCCTCGAGGAGAGGGTTGGTCCGGGGTTACCTTCGAGCCCCTCACCAGCCAGCAGCCGACCTCACCAGCCAGTCCATGGCTGCCCGGATAGACGACGCCGTCGATTACGACGGTACTCGCCACACCGGTGCCGAGGTTGACATAGAGCCCGGCGGAAACCCCGGCCAG
This sequence comes from Acidimicrobiaceae bacterium, assembly GCA_003131945.1. Next base: position 4,568 of record PKWD01000351.1, on the reverse strand, counting down.
TGCCCCCCATTTCAGCTCAGCGATCGCCGCTGCCCGCACGTCATTGTCGAGGGCCACTGGGACATGGGGGAATTCTCGGCGAAACGCATCGGGCAGACGAAGGACCTCCCAACCCGGAACGTTCGGAGCGAGGTCCACTCCGTCCTCACGCGTGTAGCCCATGGTCGACACACCAACCGCCGACAATACCTGTTCGCCATGGGTCTGCACGAGCTCTCGCCCCGTCGTGAGCGCCCTCTCCACAGCCTGGACGGCGCCGAGTTCGGCGCGAGTCTCAAGCGTCTTTCGGTCGATGATGTGTGGACCCTGGGAGGCCAAGGCAATATCGATCTTCGTGCCCCCGAAGTCAAAGGCCAGGTAAAGCGGCTGTTGGCCGGTGGCGACCTCTTCCTTCACGCGCCCCCCAACCCGGTGGAGGCCACGGAGCGGACAAAATACCGTTGAGCGAAGAAAAAGACGAGAAGCATGGGAACCAATGTCATCACATTGGCCGCCATGAGAAGTGGCCATTGGGTGTTGTGGGCATTCTGAAATGTCTGCAGCCCCAGCGGCAGGGTCATCTCGTTCTGACTATCGACGGCGATGAGTGGCCACAGAAAGGAGTTCCACGATTCGAGAAACGTCAATGCCGCCAAGGTGGCCAGCGCTGGCAAGGAAAGTGGAAGCACGATCCGCCAGAGAACCGTGAACCGGGTGGCCCCTTCGACGCGGGCGGATTCCTCGTACTCGAGTGGCAGCGTCTTGAAGAACTGACGGAGGAAGAACACACCGAAGGCCGTGGCGGCATTGGGCAAGATCAACGCGCCCAGATGGTTGATGCCCACGGCGGCCAGGACGTGAACGCCAAGCCATTTCTCGATCAGGAACTGCGGGATCATCGTTACCTGAAAAGGCACCATGAGGGTGGCCATGAGGACGATGAACAAAGCCGTGCGCCCCAGGAATCGGAGACGGGCAAAGGCGTACCCGGCCAGCGAGCACAACACCAGGTTGGCCACCACGGTAGACACGGCAACGACAATCGAGTTGACAAAGAAATGTGAAAAGGGGGCGGCGTCAAAGGCGTTCGGGTAATTGGCGGGCACCAACTTGTGGGGAACGAGGATGGGCGGGAAGTGGAGCGATTCGTTCTGGGTCTCCAACGACGTGATCAGCATCCAGAGGAACGGGAAGATGAGTAGGAGGCTGGCGGGGAGCAGGACCAGGTGCCACGGACTGAACGGCAGTCGCAACCGACACCGCTGACGGGGAGGAAGGGTTATGGCCGTCACGAGCGGTAATTCACATAACGTCGACCGATTCGGAACTGCACAGCAGTCACCACCAGGGTGATGATCAGGAGAAGCAGGGCGATCGCCGAGGCGTAGCCGGCGTTGAAGTACTGAAACCCCTGCTGATAGATGTAATAGACGATCACTGTCGTCGCCCCCACCGGGCCCCCTTGCGTGGAGACATAGACCTCGTCGAAGAGCTGCAAGGCATTTATGGTGAGCCAGACAGCGAGAAAGAGTGAGGCCGGGCTGAGCAACGGGACGGTGATCCGCCGGAACGTCGCCCACGAGCCGGCCCCGTCCATCGAGGATGCGTCGAGCACGGATTGGGGGATTCCCTGGAGGGCGGCGAGGTAGATGATGACGGCGAATCCCGTCCATCCCCACACGGTCATCACCACGATGACGCCGAGAGCCTCCGAAGGGGAATTGAGAAACTGTTGCTGGGGCAGCCCGAGGGCGTGGGCGGCGAAATTGACGATGCCGTAGCTGGGGTCGAAGAGCCAGAGGAAAACAAGAGCTTCGTTGATGGTCGAGACAGCCATAGTCACGTAGGCGGCTGTCCGATAAAAAGAGATAAATCGGATCTTGCGGTTCATGGCCACGGCGAGGAAAAGGCCGATGATCATGGTGAGCGGGACGAAGAGTGCGGTGTAGATGAAGGTGTGCCCGATCGCCTGTCGGACCACCGGGTCATGAGCCAACTCCCGATAATTGGCCGTCCCGATGAATCGGCCACCGGAACCGAGCGGGACATGCTCGAAGGACAGCACGATCGACCAGATGATCGGCACCGCTCCGAAGAGGACGATAATCACGGTGGCCGGCGTGGCGAACAGCCATCCACCGATATGCTCTGACACCCCTCGCCGCCTACGAGGGACCTCCCGTCTTGCCCCCCTCGGTCCCCCGGTGCCGTCGGCCCGTCGGAGCAAGGTCGGAGGGGCCGTCATCTCAGCCCGAGTTGCCAGAACTCAAGATCTGGTCGACCTTCTGGGCGGCCGTGGTGAGAGCCGCTTGGGGCTGCGCCGATCCCACCAGCACCGAAACAACCATGTTGGCCAGGGCGGTGGAGATCTTCGGATAGGTGGGAATCTGCGGCCGGGCTTGTTGGACGTTGGCCAGGTTGTCGATAAAGGTCGATACACCGGGAAGCGTCTTGTTCATCTCCTGGTCGAACCCCGCCGAATTGGCGACCGATGTCCGGGTGGGGAGGTCGCCGGTCTTGAGCGAGAAGTACTTGCCCTGCTTCGGCGCCGTCAACCATAGGGTGAACTTCTCGGCGGCGGCGACGTGGGCCGCGCCGTTGTTGAAGACCACCCAATTGTCGGGGCCGGAAATCGTCTGATGGCCACCAGAGGAGCCCGGAAATGACGGCATAACTTGCACGCCGTAGCTCACGTTGGGAAACGCCGAGAGGTCCCACGGTCCGGTGACGAGCATCCCGATCTTTCCCGAATTGAAGAGGTTGGCGTATTCACTGTCGCTCGGATCCAGGTACATCGAGTGCTGCTGCACGGCCATGGTCCTGAGCAACTCGAGCGTCTTCAATCCCGCCGGTGAATTGAAGGCCGCCGCTTTGTTTCCCGGGGTCAACAATTCCCCGCCCGCCTCCCACAGGAGTACCTCCCAGTGCCAGACAGAATCCTCGCTCTCTGGCGTCACATAGGCAGTACCGAACTGTTTCTTGGCGGCGTCAGTCAACTTCAGCGCGTCGGCCTCGAACTCGTCCCAGGTCCAATCGGGACCCGGCGGGGTGAGCCCGGCCTGAGCAAAAAGCTTCTTGTTGTAGACGACGGCCAGGTTGTCGACCAAGGCCGGGATGCCGATCACTTTGCTTCCGACGGTGGCGACGTCCCGCTCGCCGACGAAGAAATCGTCCCAGTTCACTCCGGGTCGCTTCACCACATTGGTCAGGTTGACCACCTGCGGGATCTGAGCGACATTCGGCGCCCACGAACCATAGAGATAGGCGATATCCGGCGGGGACCCGCCGGCTACCGCCGTCTGCACCTTGGTAAGGGTGTTGTCGTTGTTGACAGTCAGGACAGAGATGGTGATGCCAGGGTTGGCCGCCTCGTATTCCTTCACCAAATGAGTGAAGGTGGCCGCCTCGACGCCCGTGTATCCCTCCCAAATGTCCAGGCTCAGTTTGCCGTTGGCCCCGGTCGAACCCCCAGAGCCCGAACCGCACGCGGCCAACCCGAAGGCGGCCAACCCGAAGACCATCAGACTGGCAATCAGCCGCACGGGCCACCGCGCGGAAATGCCCTGGTCTGCGCACTTTGGATGCAAAACGAGCATCACCGCACAGATGGTACACCTCTTCCGAGCGCGGCGTCGGCTCCCCTACGATGTCCACCAATGCTGAGAGCCGAGCGGCTGTCCGCCCTCCTTGAGACCCTGGCGTCCCAGCGGAGCATCGACGTCGGCGCCATGGCGGCCGAGTTCGGCGTGTCGTCGGCCACGGTCCGACGTGATCTCCACACACTCCATGAGCAAGGCCTGCTCGTCAGGACTCACGGGGGTGCCGTGTCGAGTGACATGGACCTCGAGCTCCCCGTCCGATATCGGACTTCCCTGCGGAGACCGGAGAAGCTCCGTATCGCCCAGGCGGCGGCCAGTCTCGTACCAAACAACGCAGTCGTCGGGCTCACCGGCGGAACGACCACGACCGAATTGGCTCGGGTTCTGTCCGATCGAAACGGGGTCACGATCGTCACCAATGCCTTAAACATCGCTTCTGAGCTGGTGCTTCGCTCGAGCACCCGACTGGTTGTCATCGGCGGGAGCGCCCGACACGCCAGCTACGAATTGGTCGGTCCCTCAGCCGAGCTCATGTTGGCCCGCTATCACCTCGACGTTGCCTTCATCGGCACCGACGGGCTCACTCTCATCCACGGGTGTACCACCCATGAGGAGATGGAGGCGCAGACAGATCGCGCCTTTCTCGACCGCTCCCGACGTGTCGTCGTTGTGGCTGACAGCTCGAAACTCGGGCGCTCGGCATTCGCTCACATCTGTGACGTCTCGGAGATCGATGACCTCATCACCGACGAGCAGGCCGACCGTGAATTGTTAACCGGGTTGCGCGACGCCGGCGTAGCTGTGACCACGTGCTGACCCATTCCTGACCACTTTTCCGACGGGAGCCACGTCCGGCGAACGTGCAAGACTGCGCGGAGAAAATGCGCGTAATTGCTCGTTTTGACCCCTTCTGCCAGACTGAGGACCGATGATCAAAGTTGTGTTCGTCGGGGCCGGCAGCATCGAGTTCACCCGCAGCGTGGTGGCCGA
>PKWD01000077.1 GCA_003131945.1 Acidimicrobiaceae bacterium | reverse complement strand
CGTCACGTCCGATTACCCCGATAACAGGTCCGGTGCCGAGGCGTGACGGCGATGGCATCGCTCCTGCGGCCGCTCCGACATCGCTGAGCCGCTCCCAGCCGATCTCGAGTGTCTCGATGGGCTCGGGCAATCCCTTGAGCTCGATCGCTCCCAGCGGGGAAAAGGCGTGCGGGCTGCGTCTACCAGCCAACGCCCGCACGAGATCGGCGGCCAGGATCTGGCCGCCGTCGGCCTGCGCGCACAGACGGGCCGCCTCGATCACTGCGTCGCCGAAGTAGTCGTCTGTCTCCCTGCTCACTTCCCCGGCGCTCAGCCCGATACGTAGTCCCAGAGGTCGCTCCGCTCTGGCGTTGTCCCGGTGTACGGCCTGCTGCATGGCCACAGCGCATGACAGGGCAGCGGAGGCGACTGGGAACACGACCATGACCCCGTCACCCAGGTTCTTCACCTCGGTCCCCCCTGACGCGGCGATGGCCTGACGAAGCATGGAGAAGTGCTTCCGGCGCAGCTCGGTCGCGGCCTCCAGAGTGAGCGCAGAGGCCAGTTCAGTGGAACCGACGAGGTCGGTGAAGAGCACCGTGACGTTCTCAGTAGAAGCCACCGACCCTCCCCTCTCCCGACCTGACGAAAGATTAGGCGAGACCAGGGAGTTTGTCGTCCGGGCAGCGGTCGACAAACCAGACCCAGACGCCCAAGCCGCTTGAGATTAGGGCGATACCGGCCTGTTCATGCATCGAAGTTGCCGGCGCTGGACGTGCCGGTTGAGAATGCCTGGGTGGCGCGCTGCGCAGTATTGACGGCGGCGCGCGATTGCGAGCGCTCGACCCTGCCGGCCAGTTCCTCAGTGCATCACCGGAACCGGCATGTTCGGACGGTCCGATCGGGTGACAGCCTCCGAGGCTGCGCGGTGTTACCGATCGGTTCGCTCCGGCGCTGTTCCACCCCCTGCTGACGTACTCCGACTCGCCCGTACCCGGCGTTGTGGGATACGTGCCGATCTCTGCTCTTCTGAACATTTTGGGACAGTCTTGCCATCCCCCGTCTAAGTGGAATCGCAGCCAATCTGCTCAGCCCTTGGCTTCATGTGGCTGGAGGAGCGAGACAACCATGTCGACCCAGGTCGGGACGATGGATTCGTCATCTACTGAGAGAGACTCCACTCCAATGACATTGCGAAGCAACCGCAAGGAAAGAAGAGAACCGAGCGAAAGCACGGCGATCGTCCTGGCTCTCTCCTCGCTGATGTCGGAGTCTGCGACCTGGCAAAGCCACTCGGCGAAGCTCTCATAGGTCGACGCGAAAAGTTCTTCGACGGCTTCGTTCAGCAGCTTGGGATGCTGTCGTCTCTCGGAGACGAGGATCCGCAGGAGCTCGGTTTGGCTATCGAGTTCGGTGAGGAAATAGCGAGCCGTTATCGAAAGCTCAGCTCTGAGATCTCCGAAATCGTTGAAAACCTGACGGAGGTCACGAAGGGCGTCCAGACGTTCTAAATGGCGGCGGACGCCGGCTGCGAGCAACTCCTCCTTGGACGCGAAATGGCGGTAGATCCCGCCGGCCCCAGGACTCAGGCCGGCGGCCGCCTCGATCTGGGTGATGCTCGCCCCCTTGTATCCCTTCTCCCCGAAGAGACGCATTGCCTCCTTAACAATCCGTTCTTTGGTCGGACTTGACGAGTCGGCCACGCAGTAAGTAAACACTTATCGACAGCCGATGGTCAAGCAAGGAGGCCACATGGCGGAAGGACCGAGGCTCGAGGGCGACGGCATTGCGATGGGCAGGGTCCGCCGGACAGTTCCCCTCCTCCGCTTGGCAGCCCGCACAACCGGGGAGAGCGTGATCGATTCGTTGCGCCGACGGAAATCCGACCCCGAGGCCTATGCCACCCGTGCCGATCGCTACGTCGAGGTGCTGGGACACTCCAAAGGTGCCCTTATGAAGGTCGGACAGATGCTCTCGGTCATACCCTCCGGTTCGTCAGTACCACCCCAGAACCGAGCTGCATTTCAAGCGGCCATGGGCCGTCTTCAGGCCAATGCCCCGCCGATGGCAACTGAACTCGCGGCCGAAGTCATCCGTTCCGAACTCGGTCAAGGACCCGAACGGGCCTTCGCCGAATTCTCCCCGGTGCCCATCGCAGCGGCGTCAATCGGACAGGTGCACGCTGCCCGTCTCCATGACGGTCGAGCGGTAGCCGTCAAGGTGCAGTACCCAGGCGTGGCCCAAGCAATCCGTTCCGACCTGCGCAACGCAGAACTGGTGGCGGTGTTCTTGCAAATGGTTCGTTCCGTTGTCCCTGGGATCTCCCGGATCGACAACAAAGCGGTTGCTGCCGAGATATCAGAGCGCATCACCGAGGAGCTGGATTACCGACTGGAGGCGTCGAATCAGTCCTTCTTTGCCGATTCGTATCGGGGCCATCCCTTCATTCACATCCCCGAAGTGATTCCTGAGGTCTCGACTGCCCGGGTGCTAACCCAAGAGCTCGTCGAGGGCTTCATGTGGAGTGACGCCCTTGCGGCGGACCAGTCCCTGCGAAATTCTTGGGGCGAGGTGATCTACCGCTTCGCTCACGAGAGTGAGCAGCGTCTCGGTGCCTTCAATACCGACCCTCACCCCGGCAACTACATCTTCCACCTCAATGGTTCCGTGACCTTCTTGGACTTCGGCTGCGTCAAGCGTTTCAATGCAGAGTTGGTGGCTCGGAACCGTGGCTTGTACCAAGCCTCCTTGCACCGGGATGCAGAGGCTTTTTGGCGTGGCTTCGTTGACGTTGGAGCTATCGATCCCGTCAAGGGACCATCACCGAATGAAATGGCTGACTTCTACCGAGTCCGTGACGAGATGCATCTGTCCCCTCAACCATTTACATGGGTTCCCGAGATGATGTCTCGCATCATGGAACACGAATATTCGGTCAACGGACCTTCTAAGAAGGTGATCCGGGCTTTGGATATGCCTCGAGAACTGGTGTTCTTTTTTCGCTTTGATCTCGGCGTCTTGTCAGTGATGTCGGAGTTGCGGTCGACGGTCGCGATGCGCGACATCATGACTGAGATCTTCGACGGTGGTCCCCCGGGCTCACCGCTCGGAGAGGCGGAGTCCGAGTTTTGGTCGTTGAAGGCCCGTACGCGGTGAGTGGCGCGACGGCCGAAACCGCATGGCCCATCCCATGGGAGGACCCCTACCCCACACTGGATGAGATGAGATCTCTTAGCCAGGTCCACTACCTGGCCGGTCTCGACTGTCACCTCGTGGTCGCTCACCAAGAGGCGAATACAGTCCTCTCGAGTCCCGAATGGTCGGCGGACCCGCGAAGCAATCCGGCTATTGCGATTCGTCTCGACGTCGCGGGTGGCGGAGGCGAGCTTTTGGCCAAGTCAGTTCTCTTTAGCGATCCGCCCGACCATCAGCGACTCCGAAGAGCTTTAAGCGGCCATCTAACTCCGAGGGCGGTGGAGCAGATGCGGCCCCGTATCGAGTCCATCGTCGATGCAGCCTTCTGCGGTATCTCAGACTCGGAAAGCTTCGAGGTCATGGATTCGCTGGCTTACCCGGTACCGCTTGCCGTCATATGTGAGCTTCTCAACGTCGGTTCGGACACAGCCCACGTGCTCAGGACTGAGACACCGAGAATGACCGCCATGTTGGATCCACTGGCCAGCACGGAAACAGTGACGGACAGCGCCAGTGCAGCTTTCGCTGCAATGCTCGAGATAGTCCCTCTCGTCGCCGAACGCCGGATTGATCCTGGGGACGATCTTCTCTCCTCTCTCATAGTTAATTCGGATGAGGGCTCGGACCTCGAGTCGGACGAGGCCATCATGATGATCCTGTTGCTTCTCGCAGCGGGACACGAAACCACCGCGAACCTCATCGGAAACGCAACGCTCTGTCTCCATGAGAATCCCGATCAGGCGCGCTGGCTGCGACGAAACCCTGAGCATCTTGGTGCAGCGGTCGAGGAGCTCTTGCGTTTCGAGAGCCCGATCCAGCTAACTTCAAGAGTGGCCAAAGGTTCTGTGACCATCGGAGGTACAACGGTCGGATCTGGCTCTCAGGTTCTCATTAGCCTAGGGGGGGCGAATCGAGACCCCGTCGTCTTTTTAGAGCCGCACAGACTCGACTTATCGAGGACCCCGGTTGGTCACTTAGCTTTTGGGCATGGGATTCATTTCTGCGCTGGTGCGTCGCTGGCGAGAGTCGAAGCCCAGGAGGTACTCGCACGTGTGATGCTCCTCGACCCGCCACTGGAGGATCGGGAACTCATTGCTCGGCGGGGCCTTTCCCGAACATTTAGACGCATCGACCAATTGCAAATCAGCCTTCCCTAAGCGGCTCCGGACCTATCCCCAAACGCGCCCGATTGAGGAAGGGAAACTGCCCCACTCGTGCCGCATTGCAGCAAGGCAACGCCAGCAAGCACGGAAGACGCTCCGACTCGCCCGTACCCGGCGTAGTGGGGGACCCCAAGAGAAACCTGTGCCGTCTTCGGGCTGCATAATGGAGTGGTGACCGACCTACGGCTGGCTCTCTGTCAATCTGCCTCCAGTGGCGATCCGCAGGCCAACCTCGAAAAGGGATTGGCCGTATGTTCTAGGGCCGCCGAAGAGGGGGCGGACATCGCAATCCTGCCAGAGATGTGGCAAATCGGTTACGCCCCTTGCCCTGATGACGAGGCTGGACGGGCGAGGTGGCAGGAGATGGCCATCGCCCGTCACGATCCATGGGTGAGCGCNNTTGAGGTCGCTCGGCTCGACATTGAGGGCGGATTCGTCGACGTCGGCGTCATGATCTGCGCTGACCGAGAGTTCCCTGAGTCAGCGCGTGAACTGATGCTTGGCGGTGCTGAACTCATTCTGGTTCCAAACGCTTGTCCCATGGCTGGCGAGCGGACCTATCAGCTTCGGTCCCGAGCCTTCGAAAATATGACCGCGATCGCAACGGTGAACTATTCGGCTCCCGATCAAGATGGCCATTCCAGCGTCTTTGACGGAATGGTCTTCGAACAGAATGGTCAACCGAATGGTCAACCTCGTGACCAGCTCATTTTCGAGGCAGGCGATGGTGAGGACGTCTACTTTGTCACTCTCAATCTGGACGCACTCAGGGAGTACCGAGGGCGTGAGACGATGGGAGACGCATACCGGAAACCCAGTGCGTACAGGCGCTTGATGTCCGATGAACAAGGAGTGCCAGTCTTCGATCGGTCCGATTCGCGC
>PKWD01000131.1 GCA_003131945.1 Acidimicrobiaceae bacterium | reverse complement strand
GATCGGCGCCGGCGGCATCGATTCCGGCGCCAGCGCACTCGCCAAAATCCGCGCCGGGGCGAGCCTCATCCAAATCTATTCCGGTCTGGTGTTCCGCGGCCTGGGGCTGGTCGCCGAGATCAAGGCGGCGCTGCTCGCCGCGCTCGACGGCCGCCGCGTCGCTCCGGGACCAGCCGGTGCGCCGGCGCGCGGCCCTGAACCGCCGGCAGCGTGCGCAGGAACGCCATGAGATCGGCGACATCGCCGGCGTGCATGCGCTGATAGGACGTGTAGGGAAACGCAGGGTAATAATGCTGGCCTTGTGGCGATACGCCGGACAGCAGCGCGTTGGCGAGATCGACGGGGCGCCAGGCGCCGATGCCGTCGACCGGATCGCTTGATATATTGGGCGGATAGAACGAGCCGAACGGCGTTTTTAGCTCAAGCCCGCCGCCCAGCCGCAGCGGATCCGGCTGGCCCGGCGTCGCATGGCAGGAGTCGCAGCCGCCGGCAAAAAATATGCGCCGCCCCGCGCTCGCATCGCCGATTTTCTCCACTTTGCGCCAGTCGGCCTCGCCAAAGCGCGGATGCGGCCCGGAAGCCATCCATCCCGACGCGACGGCCAATTACGGCGCAGGCGGCCAGGAAGAAAGCGACCCGCTTCCGTCTCGGAGCCGCTCCAGCGTGTGGCCCTGCTTCCTGCCGCCACCGTCGGTTGCGCGCTTGCCGTCCGAGCCGGCCGCTTCGAGCTTGCCAGGGAACGCCAGGCGATGGTGCGTGCGATGGCGGAGAAGCTCGGGCAGCCCTCGGTCCTCTGGGTCGCCAGATTCGTAGACACCTCGCTCGCCTTGCTACACGGCGACACCGACGAGGCCGAGCAGCTCGCCAATGCGGCGCTCGAGGTGGGCACGGCAGGCGGCCAGCCCGACGCCTTCGCCTTCTACGGCGTACAGCTCATGAGCACTCGCCGGGAGCAGGGCCGGATAGGAGAGCTGGTGTCGCTGATCGCCGACGTTGCCGAGCAGACTCCATCGATACCCGTCTTCAGGGCCGCTTTGGCAACGGCACACCTCGATGCGGGCAACGAGGAAGCGGCCCGGGAGCTGGTGGACGTGGCTGCGGCAGATTCGTTCGCTTTGCCCGAAGACACCGGGTGGTTCGACGGGATGGTCAACTACGCGAGAGTCGTGATGGAACTGCAACTCCGTGCCCATTGCGAACCGTTGATCGAACTGCTTGCTCCGTTCCGGGACCAGGTGCCGCACAACGGCCTCAGCCCCCACCAACCGGTAGCGATGTCCCTCGGCGGGCTCGCCACCGTGGTCGGGCGCTTCGAGGAGGCCGAGTCGTACTTCGGGCAGGCAGCCGAGCTCAACACCCGTGGCGAGATGAAGTTCGCGGAGGCGTACACCAACATGTTGTGGGGTCGGATGCTCCGTACCCGCAACGGGCCGGGTGACGCCGACCGCGCCCGGCAGCTCCTTGAGCAGGCGCGGGAGAGCGCCGCCGCCCGCGGCTACGCCATGGTGGAGCGTCAGGCAAACGCCGAGATGTCGAAACTGTCTTGATGCCCGACCGGTATGCGCGCCTACGCAGACGGCACTTTGACTCGAAAGCCGCGCGGGAATGCCGGGTTGCGTACATCACGCTGAGGCCACTTGGACCCGGACCTGCGCGATATTGATCCGAGCCGCGGATTGCGGACGGTCACGGTCAGTAACCGCGGCGGCTCACTACGCGAAGGCGTGCACCACGGCGCGGTAGTTCATCGACGGCGCCGAGCCGTTGTGGCTCCGAGGCAAGCCCGAGATCCTTCGACCGAGACGGATTCGCCGTGATTCGGGTGCAACGGGAGGGGCCTGCGGTGGGCCCATGATGGTGTGAACCGACGAGAACCCGGCGGCCCGGCACAAGGCGTGCAGACCCTCGATGGTCGGCACGTACCAATTGCCGAAGTCACCACGCAGCGAACCACCGGCATGGAACTGCACGAGCGAGGCTTCGTCGTGGCCTTCCAGATGCACGGCCTCGGTCTCGATAACGGCGACTTCCGTGGTGATCATCCGGACCCGCCTCAGACAGCTGAGTGGATCCTGCATATGGTACAGAACGCCGAGGTACAAGACCACGTCGAACGGACCCAGCACGTCCAGGTCCATGGTGGCGAAGTCGCCCACCACGGCGTCGACCTCCGAACTGAGCGTCGCCTTGGCGAACTCGAATGGTCGTCGCCCGGGCAATTCGGGTCGCCAGAAGTCGGTCAGATCGCGCCCCGGATCCGGCAACGTCGCGCTGGCTATGCATTCGTTCCAGTATCTCTGCCGGGCTCCGAAATCGATGCCCCAGGCGTAGTGGTCGAGCGCCACCACGCGCGTGGCACCGTTGCGTTCGGCCAGGAAGGAGTAGTACCCGTCAAAAGCACCGATGTCGAGGACGCTGCGACCTGTGAGGTCGGGAAAGGTTTCGGCCGTGTGCCAATGGGCTCCGAGACCCTTGGTGACCACCCCGTTGCCGAGGTCGATGGTGTGAAACCAGCCGTAGGCGTCGGTCTGTGTCTGGAGCTCCTCTTGCGAGGTCACGACCGCAGGTTAACGCAGTCCTCTCCGACGGCGATCAGTGCGATCGGGCCACTCCCGACAACGCAGAGGGGATGACCTGGCAGGTCTTCACTCGGACCAAGTCCCCCCATCTCCGGGCGAACCATGCCGCGGCCGTCTTCTCGCTCTCCGGCTTGCACGCCGTGACGCCGACGACGTCCCGCATGGACCCGGGGCCGTTGTCCACCACCGTGATGCCGGCGCTGCCGATGGCCCCTGACATTGCCTCCACACTGCCCTGCACGTCCCGCAGGCAGGCACTGGTCCGCGAGGTGATCTGGAAGGCGACGGTCAAGGGCGCCGGATAGGCCGCCGTCACCTCGGCTTCGAGCGCGGGATCCCGCACCGTCTCGAGCACGATGAAATGCGAGTTGATCTCGACCGCTGACTCGCCCGGTGTCGCCGGAGCGGCGATCAGGCCGCCGTAGACCGTCGGGTACTGGGCGGCCAGGGCACCGGGCACGGCGTCGAGAATCTGATAGCCCGACGGCCAGCTGGGCGTCGGACTGACCGGGCCGAGACTGGGCGGCGCCGTGCAGCTCGGCGGCACGGCGGACATGGCGACCTTCACGGCACCGGGTGGCGACGTTGTCGACGCCGCCGACCTTCTGCCTGGATCGGCCGTCGGTTGCGTCGAACAGGACGAGACCAAAGCGGCCACGCCCAGAGCGACACCGAGGAACATCGACGGGCGCCGGGCGGGGCCGATCGTGGCCGTCCGTCCCCGTCGTGGCATGGTCATGGGCGACTCCCGGGGACCGTCGTCGGATGTGAGCGTCCCACTGCCTTATGACGACGGCCGGTCGTCAATGGTTCCCGAAACCTCGCCGGCACCGTTGTCCGGGCCCGTGCCCTCTCACACGAAGATCCTGGTCCAACCGTCGCCCACCGGTGACATGAACACAGTCGTGAGCGTCATGGAGCGATGGAGCCACACCCCGTCGACGCGTGCATACCCATCGTCCTCGTAGCCGGACATCCAGTACGACGTGCCGTCGGCGCGACGGCAGGGGCTGAGCAGGNNATCCCGAGGCCCGGACCTCCGTCCCAGACACCATCGGAGGTGAACAGGTCGGCGACGGCGCTCGCCACCCGGGCCAAGCTGTCGGCGTCGATGACGGACCCGGCCGAGAAGCGTTGGTCGACCAGTTCCCCGTAGCGCGCCTTCAGGGTTTGGATGGCGAGCACGCTCTCGCTCGCCGCTACCCGCTCTTCGAGTGCAGCCAGTCCGGCCGCCAGCTCCTCGACCGTGACCATGGTGACCGACCGCCTCTCCCTCTCGCGCCCCGGACGGCCATTATGGGCGACGAGAGGTGGATCTGCCGGTTGGGCCGGCTCCGGCTACGGCGTGGATGCGCTCACAGAGGTCGTCACTGCGGCACCGGTGGCCGTCGGCGGCGGCGGCGGGCAACAGGCCGACGGCGTGCGCCTTCCCGTGACGTAGCAGCGGAACTTGCCATTGCGTCCGGTGGTGCGAACGTCGGCTTGAAAATTGCAGGACTGCGAAGCCGGCAGCGCCACCGAGAGTGTTCCCGACGTACCCTCGGTTCTCCCGATGAGCTCCCTGAGAGAACACCCGTAGCGTCCACCTCTTATCGCTGCCCGCCGTCCTACGGCGCTCCCGGACTAGAGCGCGCCCAGGACCTTGGTGGCGGTGGCCTCGCCCGAGCGGATGGCGCCCTCCATGTAGCCGGGCCACTGCGGGGAGTAGTCGGCGCCAGCGAAGTGGATGTTGCCGACCGGTCCGGCCACGGCGGCGGCCAGTGACGTGATGACACCCGGCGGGTTGAACGAGCCGTAGGCACCGCCCGAGTACTGTTCCTTGGCCCAGACCATGTCGACGTAGTGCGTCGGCGTGGCCGCCCGGGGACCGAAGTAACGGGCCAGGCTGGCCAGCACGGCGGCGCGTCGTTGGCCGTCGGAGAGCCCGAACAGCGCCCGCCCCTGGTTGCCCTCGGCGAAGCCCACCAGCACCCCGGGCGTGCCGTCACGTGGCGAGTTGTCGTAGACGATCTCGATGGGACCGGTGTCGGACACGACCGAGCCGCTCAGTCCCTGGTCCCTCCAGAACGGGGTGTCGTAGACGGCTTGGATCTTCACCGCCGACCCCGAGGGCTGGCGCTGGAGGTACTGGGCGAAAGCCGGTGGGAGCGAGGGCTCGAAGCGGATGGCCGCCGTCACCGACTTGGGCACCGTGACGATCACCTGCCGGGCCCGGTGGACCAGTCCGGCCGCCGTGTGCACCGTGCACGTGCGGCCTCGCTCGATGAGAAGCACCGGTGACGACAGGCGTACCGGCTCGTGCAACTTCCGGGCCAGGCCGTGCGACATCTGCTGGGGTCCACCGACGAACCGGGTGCTCTGGGCCGACCCGATGGCCGTGTTGAAGTCCCCGCCCACCCCGCTGATCTCCGCCAGCAGGTCCATGAGCGAGATCTGCGACGCCTCTTCGCCGTAGACGCCCCTGATGGCCACACCCCCGAGGAAGGCGGCCTCCTCGGTGAAGTTCTGTCCGGCGATCCAGGTGGCGATGGTCTGGCTGTCCCAGGCCGAAGCCTGGGCCGCCTTCCACGGCGTGGCCGCCGGCACGGCCTTGGCCATGGTGTTGAGCGTCGTGATGATCTGCAACAGCTCGGCCAGCGAGGTCCCCTCGGCCGGCGGGATGTCGCCGCTGTAGGTCTTCAGCTGGCCGCTTCGGTAGTAGAGGTTGTTGCCCGCCGCGTAGGCGGCGAACGTCTCGATACCGAGTTCCTTGGCCAGGGCCTGCACCCGGGTCTGGCCCGGTCCCGTCCACTCCCCGCCGAGCTCCACCACCACCCCCGGGGCCACCTCGACGTCGTAGTTGCGCCCACCCACCCGGTCACGCCCCTCGAGCACCACCACCGACCTGCCCGCCCGCTCGATGGTCGTGGCGGCCGTCAGCCCCGACAGTCCGGCCCCCACGACGACGACGTCGACGACGTCGACGACAGACGCGTCGACGATCGAGACACCGCCGGCCTTCGGGCCCACCACCGAGGCACCGGCCGGACCCGGGCCCACCAAGGCAGCGCCCGCCGCGGCTGCCCCGGCGGCGGCTCCGGTCAACAGGCCGCGACGGCTGAAGCGATCGGTCACGGCCGTCCCCCTCCTGCCCGGTGCCGGGTTCCCTAGGGCCGGCCGCGCCGTCCGGCGGCCAGGAGCGGGCCCAGGATCTTCTCGAAGGCCTTGGCGATGTGGGCGTGACCGGTGTCGTCGGCGTGGATGTTCTCCTCCGAGCACATGAGCGTCCAGTTGCAGATCCGCCCCACGTTGACCGGGACCTTCGTCCCCTCGTAGTTCCCGCCCGCGGCGAAGTCCGACGACTTGAAAGCGTGGGCCACCGCGGCCGTGTCGGCGGCGCCGTAGTCGCTCTGCAGGAGGTTGTTCAGATCGTCGAGGAGCGTGACGCTCTGTCGGGCGAAGGACTCCCCGCTCGTCCCCAGGAGCCAGCCGGCCAGGAACGGGTCGTAGTACGACATCCCCACGATCGGCGTCGTCCCCCCGGCCGACGACAGCCCCGACAGGATCGTCGGTAGGTTCGCCGTGACCGTGTTCAGCCCGCTCGTGACGCAGGCCTCGTTGATCGTCGTCCCGCTCGTGCAGCCGTCGACGTCGTTGCCCCCGATGTCGATGGTGATGAACGCCACCTGCCCGGAGTGGGCGGCGAGGAAAGCCTCGGCGTCGCCCAGCTGAGTCTTCGTCGCATAGGAGCAACCCGGCCCGTCGATCATCGACGTCGTCGTCGCCCCCGAGCACGACAGGTTCTCGAGCACCAGCCCTGGGTGGCTCTTCTGTTCCTTGGCCAAGATGTCGGCCACATAGCCCTTGCCGTCGTTCGAGCCGATCCCGGCGGCCAGCGAGTCACCGAGGGCCAGGTAGTACTCCGCCGGGGCTGTTCCGGCCTGTGGAGCTCCGATGGCCCGGACCGATCCCCCCGCCCCACCGGCGCCGAGAATGACCGCGGCGCCGCCACCGAGAATGGTCCCCGCGGCCATGAGGACGGCGGTGATGCGCACCGGCCCAAGCTACGCCGGGACCGACGACGATGCGCCCGGACCGACAACGATGCGCCCGTGGCCCGATGCCCTTGCCCACGACCCTCTGTCCGTGCCAGACTTGGTCGGTCATGAGCGAGCACACCACGACCATCATCCTCGTAGTACTGACCTAAGCGCACCTGGCCGCCACCGCGGCACGTGCGCTCCTCGACCTCCCCGACGGGAGGTCGTTTCAATTTCCGGCCACCTTCTTCTCCATCACCCACCCGACGAGAGCACCCTCACCGAGGGCCACAGACGAGCGAGGACCAGAGCTATGCAACTGACCGGGGCCCAGGCCCTCATCAAGAGCCTCGAGATGCAGAAGGTGGAGGTCATCTTCGGCCTCCCCGGCGGCGCCATCCTGCCCGTCTACGACCCCATCATCGACTCCTCGATCCGCCACATCCTCGTCCGCCACGAGCAGGGTGCCGGCCACATGGCCGAGGGCTACGCCCATGTCACCGGCCGCCCCGGCGTGGCCATGGTGACCTCGGGACCCGGAGCCACCAACATCGTCACCCCCCTGGCCGACGCCATGATGGACTCGATCCCCATCGTCGTGATCACCGGCCAGGTCGCCACCACCTCCATCGGCACCGACGCCTTCCAGGAGGTCCCCATCACCGGCGTCACGATGGACATCACCAAGCACAACTGGCTCATCACCGATGTGAACGACATCCCCCGGGTGGTGGCCGAGGCCTTCCACGTGGCCACCACCGGCCGTCCCGGTCCCGTCCTCATCGACTTCCCCAAAGACATCGCCAACCAGATGATGGACTGGTACTGGCCCTCCTCCCTCGACGAGCTCGACCTCCCCGGCTACCACCCCCGGACCACCGGTGACGCCGCCGAGGTCCGTCGCGCCGCCGAGCTCATCCTGGCCGCCGAGCGCCCCGTCCTCTACGCCGGCGGCGGGATACTGAAAGCCCACGGGGCCGACGCCCTCTTCGAGCTGGCCACCCGCACCGGCATCCCCGTCGTCACCACCCTCATGGGCCGCGGCACCTTCCCCGACTCCCATCCCCTCTGCCTCGGCATGCCCGGCATGCACGGCANNTCGACATCGACCCGGCCGAGCTCGGCAAGGTCCGCCGCCCCGACGTCGGCATCGTCGGCGACGCCCGCATCGTCATCGAGCAGATGCTCGAGGCCCTGGGCGCGCTCGGCCTCGGCGCCCCCGGGACCGACCCCGGGCCCGGGACAGCGGCGGCCGCCCAACCCGACCTCGGGCCCTGGATCACCCAGATCCGCGCCTGGCAGGAGGAGTTCCCCCTCACCTACAACCAGGTCGAGGGCGGGGCCTTGAAGCCCCAGTACGTCCTCGAGCAGCTCCGCGACATGTCCCCCGACGACACCATCGTGGCCTCCGGCGTCGGTCAGCACCAGATGTGGGCGTCGCAGTACTGGCGCTTCGACCACCCCTACACCTGGGTCAACTCCGGCGGCGCCGGCACCATGGGCTTCGCCGTCCCCGCCGCCATCGGGGCCAAGGTGGGCCGGCCCGACAAGACCGTCTGGGCCGTCGACGGCGACGGCTGTTTCCAGATGACCGCCCAGGAGCTCGTCACCGCTTCGGCCGAGCGCATCCCCGTGAAGATCGCCATCTTGAACAACGCCTACCNNAGCGCTACTCCGAGGTCTACCTCTCGCCCGACCTCCCCGACTACGTCAAGTGGGCCGAGGCCATGGGCTGTGTCGGGCTGAAGGTCGAGTCGGCCGAGGAGGTGGCTCCGGCCATCGAGAAGGCCAACGGCATCGACGACCGCCCCGTCGTCATCGACTTCCGCACCGACGCCTTCGAGAAGGTCTACCCGATGGTCCCCGCCGGTGCCTCCAACGACGACATCATCGTCGGTCCCTCCGAGGGCGAAGGGGGCCGGTGATGGCCCCCGTCGGCGCCGGCTCCGGTGCCGGCCGCCACCACATCGTCTCCGTCCTCGTCGAGAACAAGGCCGGCGTCCTGGCCCGGGTGGCCAGTCTCTTCTCCCGCCGCGGCTACAACATCTACTCCCTGGCCGTGGCCCCCACCGACGACGAGAAGCTGTCCCGGATCACCATCGTCGTCGACGTCGAGTCCTCACCCCTCGAGCAGATCCTCCGCCAGCTCGACAAGCTCATCAACGTCGTCGACATCTTCGAGCTCGCCCCCGAGGACGCCACCGAACGCGAGATGCTGCTCGCCACCGTCTCGGCCACCCCGGCCGACCGGGGCCAGGTGATCAGCCTCGTCGGGGTCTTCGAAGGCAAGATCGTCGACGTCGGCCGCGAGCGGATCACCGTGATGCTGGCCGGTTCCCCCTCTAAGATCGACGACTTCGAGAACCTGATCCGGCCCTACGGCATCGTCGAGCTCCAGCGGACGGGCCGTGTGGCCCTGCCTAAGCTGGAGCGCCGGGCTGCACGGCTGCGTTCCATCGCCGGGGGCTCCGACACAGGGACTCCGGTCCAATGAACAGGGACTCCGGTCCAATGAACAGGGACTCCGGTCCAAGGAACTGGGACTCCGGTCCAATGAACAGGGACTCCGGTCCAATGAACAGGGACTCCGGTCCCACCAACCACGAGGCAGGATGAGATGGCCAAGCTCTACTACGAGTCCGATGCCGACGCGAGCCTGATCCAGGGCCGCAAGGTCGCCGTCATCGGCTACGGCTCCCAGGGTCACGCCCACGCGCTGAACCTGGCCGAGTCCGGTGTCGATGTCCGGGTGGGCCTGCGGGCCGGCTCGGCCTCCACCCAGAAGGCGACCGAGGCCGGGCTCCGTGTCCTGTCCGTGGCCGACGCCTCGGCCGAGGCCGACCTCATCATGATCCTCCTGCCCGACACCGAGCAGAAGTCGGTCTACGACGCCGAGATCGCCCCCCACCTGAACGAGGGCGACGCCATCCTCTTCGCCCACGGCTTCAACATCCGCTTCGGCCAGATCGTCCCCCCGGCCGGTGTCGACGTGGCCATGGTGGCCCCCAAGGGCCCCGGCCACCTCGTCCGCCGCACCTACACCGAGGGCGGCGGGGTCCCCTCCCTCGTGGCCGTGGCCCAGGACGCGTCGGGCAAGGCCCACGACCTCGCCCTCTCCTACGCCCACGCGCTCGGGGCCACCCGGGCCGGGGTCCTCGACACCACCTTCGACGAGGAGACCGAGACCGACCTCTTCGGCGAGCAGGTCGTCCTCTGCGGTGGCCTGACCTCGCTCGTCCAGGCCGGCTTCGAGACCCTGGTGGCGGCCGGCTACCAGCCCGAGTCGGCCTACTTCGAGTGCCTCCACGAGCTCAAGCTCATCGTCG
>PKWD01000426.1 GCA_003131945.1 Acidimicrobiaceae bacterium | reverse complement strand
GGCTTGTCCATCTGGCCCAGGAACTGACGGGCGTAGGAGGACAGGGACTCGACGTAGCGCCGCTGACCCTCGGCGTAGATGGTGTCGAAGGCCAGGGACGACTTCCCCGACCCGGACAACCCGGTGAAGACGATGAGCTCGTCGCGCGGCAGATCGAGAGAGACGTCGCGGAGGTTGTGCTCGCGCGCGCCTCGCACCACCAGACGATCGGCCATCAAAGGGAGGATACCGGCGACGTCACGGGATCAACGCGGGGTTGGGCGTTCCCTCGAACTCCTCGGCCAGGGCCAGCCGCAGGTCGGCGATCTCGTCGCGCAGCAGCGCCGCCTCCTCGTAGCGCAGCTCCTTGGCCGCTGTCTTCATCTCCTCCTCGAGCCGGAGCACCAGAGAGACGAGTTCGCTCGGCGGGAGCCCGGCCAGCTCCCCCAGGAGATCGTCGGCCGCCGCCGTGTCCGGCGCCGTGCGTGGCGGCCGCCGCGTCGGCATGCCCCGCCCGGGAACGCCCGTGTGACCGGACAGCCGTCGCGGTTTACCGGTGGACGGCGCCCGGCCGCCCTGGTCGCGGCTGTTGCCCCGGCGCGTGTGGGAGTCGTCGGCCGGCCTCAGGCGGGCCAGGATGTCGGTCACCGCCTTGCGGACGGTGGTCGGGTTAATGCCGTGCTCGATGTTGTAGGCCTGCTGCAGGGCCCGTCGGCGTTGGGTCTCACCGATGGCCGTCCGCATGGCGTCGGTGATGGTGTCGGCGTAGAGGACGACGTTCCCCTCGACGTTTCTGGCCGCTCGTCCCATCGTCTGGATGAGCGAAGAGGCCGAGCGCAGGAACCCGGTCTTGTCGGCGTCGAGGATGGCCACCAGCTGGACCTCGGGCAGGTCGAGGCCCTCGCGCAGCAGGTTGATGCCCACCAGGACGTCGAACTCCCCCAGCCGGAGATCACGCAGGAGCTCGATGCGGGTGATGGTGTCGACGTCGGAGTGGAGATAACGCACGCGCACACCGAGCTCGAGGAGGTAGTCGGTCAGGTCCTCAGCCATCTTCTTGGTCAGGGTGGTGACGAGTATCCGGCCCCCCCGTTCGGCCGTCACCCGGATACGTTCGAGGAGGTCGTCGATCTGTCCGGTGGTGGGGACGATCACCACCTCGGGGTCGACGAGCCCGGTGGGCCGGATGACCTGCTCGGCCACCTGGGTCGATATGCCGATCTCGTAGGCGCCGGGAGTGGCCGACAAGAAGATGGTCTGGCCCACGCGGGCGGAGAACTCGTCGAAGGTGAGGGGGCGGTTGTCGAGGGCCGAGGGGAGCCGGAAGCCGTGCTCGACGAGCGTGTTCTTGCGCGACCGGTCGCCCTCGAACTGGCCGTGGATCTGAGGGACGGCCACGTGGCTCTCGTCGATGACGGTCAGGAAGTCCTGGGGGAAGAAGTCGAGAAGGGTGTGGGGCGGCTCCCCCACCTTCCGGCCGTCCAGGTGGCGGCTGTAGTTCTCGATGCCGTTCACCACACCGACCTCGGCCAGCATCTCGAGATCGTGCTCGGTGCGCAGCCGCAGCCGCTGGGCTTCGAGCAGTTTGTTCTCGGACTGGAGCTCGGCCAGTCGCTCCCGCAGCTCGACCTCGATCGACTGCACGGCGCGCCTGGTCGTCTCGTCCCCGGCCACGTAGTGGGTGGCGGCGAAGACCACGAGCTCCTCGAGGTCGTCACCCAGGTCTCCGGTCAGGGCATCGAACTGGCGGATCCTCTCGACGGTGTCGCCGAAGAGCTCGATACGGACCGCCTGCTGCTCGTAGGCGGGGTGCAGTTCGATGGTGTCGCCGCGGACCCGGAAGCGGCCCCGGCCGAGGACGGTGTCGTTGCGGTCGTAGTGGAGGTCCACCAGCTTCCGCAGCAGTCCCCGCTGATCGACCGTGTCGCCCGGCTTCAGGACGAGGATCCGGCTGCGGTACTCGTCGGGTGAGCCCAGTCCGTAGATGCAGGAGACCGAGGCCACCACGATGACGTCGCGCCGCAGGAGGAGACTCGAGGTGGTGGCGTGACGCAGCCGGTCGATCTCGTCGTTGATGGACGAGTCCTTCTCGATGAAGGTGTCCGAGGTGGGGAGATAGGCCTCGGGTTGGTAGTAGTCGTAGTAGGAGACGAAGTACTCGACCCGGTTGTTCGGAAACAGCTCACGCATCTCGGCCGATAGCTGGGCGGCCAGGGACTTGTTGGGCTCGATGATCAGAGTGGGCCGCTGCACGGCCTCGATCGTCCAGGCCATGGTGGCCGTCTTCCCACTGCCGGTGATGCCGAGAAGGGTCTGGTAGCGGTCACCTCGGTTGATGCCCTCGGTCAGCGAGGCGATGGCCACCGGCTGATCGCCGGCGGGGCGTAAGGGGGAGACGACCTCGAGACGGGGCACCCTCCGATCGTACCGGGGGGGTGTATCACCGCCTCCGGGCGAGCTCGGCCCAGACCCGGTCGACCTCGGCCCCGAGATGGTCGAAGTCCGAGGCATTGTCGATGACGAAGTCGGCGCCCTCACGCCTCTCCTCCCGGGTCGGCTGGGCGGCCATCCGGGCCTCGGCGTCCTTCCGGCTGAAGCCCCGCTGCCCGACGAGCCGGGTGAGGGCCAGATCCGCCGGGGTGTCGACCACGATGACGTAGGCGAGATCGAGAAGCTCCCGGTGGACGGGCTTGAGCAGCGGGACGTCGAGGACCACGACGTGGTCCGTCTCCTTCTCGGCGTCGCGACGGGCGAGCATGACGGTCGAGATGGCCGGGTGGGTGATGGCGTTCAGCGCCGCCAGGGCCTCGGGATCGGGGAAGACGATGGCGGCCAGGGCGGCCCGGTCGAGCGAGCCCTCCGGGGTCAGGATGCCGGGACCGAACCGGTCGACGAGCGGTCCGAAAGCGGGCCCGTCGGGGGCCACGACCTCGCGGGCGATACGGTCGGCGTCGATCAGCACGGCTCCGCGCCCCACCAGGAGATCAGCGACCGTCGACTTGCCCGACCCGATCCCTCCCGTCAGACCGACGGCGAGCACTGCCTCGTCGGAGAACTAAGCCTCATAGGGAACGGGGCCTCATAGGGAACGGCGGGGCTTGCCGGCCACGGCCAACAGGACGAGGGTCGTCTCGTCGACATCCTCGGTGACGAAGAAGTCGTCGTCGGTGATCCCGGTGCCGCCGCCAGTGTCGGACCGGGCCATGAAGCGATAGGCGATCGGGAGAGCCCGGGTGTAGGCCCCGACGTACCAGGAGTGGGGGATCTTGTGCCGTATGTCGAAGACGTCGAGCCTGAGTACTTTCTTGGCCTTCTCGCGTCGGAGGCGAAAGTCCTCCTTCACGTGGGGTACGGCGTCGATGCCGCCCACCCAGACGTCGTCGAAGGAACGCTCGAGGACCGATACCAGCTCGGCTCGGCGGAAGAGGCGGATGTGGAAGGGGTTCTCGAAGTCGGCTGGGGCGTTGGGGGTGATGACGAAGGCCTTCCCTTGGGGCGACAGCACGCGGGCCAGCTCGGAACAGTGGGCCTCGGCGTCGGGGAAGTGCTCGATGAGGTGGGAGGAGCAGGCCCAGTCGAAGGTACCGGTGCCGAGAGACAGACGGCGGGCGTCGCACTGGGCCACCCGGAGGCCGGTGGGGCCGTAGCGGGCGGTGGCGTCGGCGGCGGCCTCGAAGCTGTAGTCGACTCCGGTCACCGACCGGTCGGTCCCGGCGAACTGGACCGTCTCGAATCCCTGTCCGCAGCCGACGTCGAGCATCCGACCCGGTCCCAGGCGCTCCCTGACGGCCCGGTAGCCGGCCGAATGGAGAGCCAGGAGCGAGTCCGGGGTGATCCCGACGAGTGGACGTTCGCCCGTGAGTTTGGACACCCTTCGTTCTCCTTCATTGCCGCAAAGCCGGTCGGCGGGCCCCGTACACTACCGGCGATCATCGGACCAGCGGCGGTCCCGCCGCGGGCCGACGACGCCCGTTCGGAGAGGACCCATCGTTGAGCTTGACGGTCGAGACGCCTGCGCCGGAACCCGACACCGAACCGGTGCCGGAACCGGTGCCGGAGCCCACCGATACCCCG
>PKWD01000137.1 GCA_003131945.1 Acidimicrobiaceae bacterium | reverse complement strand
ATGGCCATGTTCTTGGTCAGGATGACCACACCACCCTTGGAGGCGCTGTAGGCCGATCCACCGGCGGTGCCCTCGATGCCCTCGATGCTGGCGATGGTGACCACCGAACCGCGGGCCCCGTCGACCAGATCCTGGGCCAGCATCTGGGTCAGAGCGTGCTTGGCCACCAAGTAGGTACCGAACAGGTTGACGTCCACCACCCGGCGCCACTCGGCCACGTCGACCATGTGGACGGCACCGCCGCCCGCCACTCCGGCGGCGTTCACGACGCCGTCGACACGACCGTAGAGTCTCACCCCTTCGGCCACCATGGCGGCCACGGAACTCTCATTTCGCACGTCGACCTCGGTGAAGGCCCAGGCGTCAGGGTCGCCGGCCTTGTGGGGGCGGTCGCCGCCGGCGGTGATGTCGGCGCCGAGGACACGNNGGGCGCCTTCACGGGCCATCGCCCGGCACGTGGCCCGCCCGATCCCCGAGGCGGCCCCGGTGACAACGACGTTCTGGCCCGTCAACCCCCGCATGCCCTTCTCCCTTGCCGGCGCCGGGGACCATGCCCTGGCGGATCCTCTTGGTGACCCCCGATGTCACAGTTGCCCCGCGATTCTGACCGGACGGGGCCACCGGTGCTCGGCCCCGGTCTTCGCCGTGCTTGCCGTGGCTTGAACAAGGTGATAGTAGTTGTTCAATTGTACGGGTCAAGGGCTCAAGGTTGATGGGCCGGGCTAGCGACAGGACGAGGCGATGGCACCGACGAGCCGAACGACGATGACGGGGACGGGGACGATCGGGGGCGACGACGCCTCGACCGAAGAGCGCATCCTCGACGCGGCCGAGACCTGCATGAGTCGGCTCGGACTGCGCAGGGTCTCGATGACCGACGTCGCCGTGCAGGCCGGAGTGTCACGGGGATCGGTGTATTTCCATTTCGGGGACCGGTCCACGCTCGTCGACGCCGTGCTCACCCGGGTGGCCACCCGCTTCGTGTCGAGCAGCGAATCGGCGGTGCGCAGTCGGGGCACCCTGGCCGGACAGGTGGGGGAGGCGGCCGTGTTCATCCGCCAACATCTCGGCGACGAGCTTCTCACCCTGCGTCTGCCGGCCGAGGGAGAGAGTCTCCTGGCCACCTTGTTGAGTGTGCAGGTCGACCGACTGCTCACCGGGTGGATCGAGTTCTGGCTCCCCTTCCTCGACGAGGCCGAGGGTCGCGGCGAGATCCGGAGCGGGCTCGATCACCGCCGGGCCGCCGAATGGATCGTGCGGACGATGCTCTCGTTCGCCGTGATGCCCTCGGTCACCTTCGACATCGATGACCCGGACGCCGTCCGCTCCTTCGTCGACGACCATCTCATCGCCGGCCTGGCCGCCTGACCCGAGCCGACTGACCCGAAAGGACATCCCGCATGAAATTCGCCCTCTTCTACGAGATCCCGGTGGCCGAGCCCTGGGACGCCGAATCCGAGCACCGGGCCTACAAGAACACCCTGACCCAGGCCTTGGCGGGCGAGAAGTTCGGCTGGGACGCCTTCTGGACGGTGGAGCACCATTTCCTGTCCGAGTACTCGCACTGCTCGAACCCCGAGGTNNACTCTACGGCGCCATCGCCGCCCAGACGACCCGGATGCGACTCGGCTACGGGGTCCGGCTCATGCCCCAGCCGTACAACCACCCGGTGCGGACGGCGGAGTCGGTGGCCGTCCTCGACCTCATCTCCGACGGCCGCGTCGACTTCGGCACCGGGCGATCGGCGACGCGGGCGGAGCTCGAGGGCTTCGGCGTGGACCCCGGTGAGACCCGGGCCATGTGGCAGGAGGCCATCGGCCACGTGGTGGNNTGGTGGGGTGCTGGACCAACGACAAGTACGAGTTCTCGGGCCGGTTCTGGACCATGCCCAAACGGCGGGTCCTGCCCAAGCCCCTGCAGAAGCCCCACCCGCCCATCTGGGGGGCGACCACCAGTGAGGACGGTCACCGTCAGGTCGGTGAACTCGGCCTCGGCCTGTGCTCGTTCGCCGTCGGCATCTCCCCGGACGAGATCAAGGCCAAGGTGGACATCTACCGGGCCGCCGTGGCCGGCTGCACCAAGCCCCTGGGCGCCTATGTGAACAACCAGGCGGCGACCTTCACCATGGCCGTGTGCGCGCCGGACCGCCAGCAGGCCATGGACTCCCCCCGCCAGTCCTTCGAGTGGTACCCGGCCAAGGGAGCCAAACAGATCGCCACGGTGGCCGACTGGATGGCCGAGCGCCAGCAGGACCTGGGCAACTACTCCTATGCCGCCGACATGAGGAAGACCGACGATGCGGGCCTGCTCGACTTGATCAGCCTGGAGTACCTGATGGACACCCCGGCCTGCGTCCTCGGGACCCCCGAGGAGTGCGTGGAGACATGCCGGCTCTACGAAGAAGCGGGCATCGACCTGCTTCTATGCCTGGTGAACCCCTACAACGTCTCCCACGAGGCCGTGATGCAGACCATCGAGCTCATGGGCACCGAGGTCATCCCGAAGTTCCGCTGAGGCCTAGGTCCCGGCGTGCCCAGCGCCAGTCGTCTTAAATACGTGCATCCTGGCGAAGACGTGCATTGCGGGGCGGCGAGGGCATAAGGGGCGCAATGAACCTGAACATCGATCCGGAACTGGCCGAAGTGCTGGCCACGCTGCCGCTGGACCTGGCGGGCCAGCTGGGCGACGAGAACATGATCCAAGTGATGCGCTCGACGCCGGAGATCCTGGCCATGATGGGCACCGAGTTGCCCACCGACGACCGGGTGACGGTGGAGAACTCCGAGGTCCCCGGGCCTGCTGACGCCCCCGTCGTCCCCATCCGGATCTACACCCCCAAAGCATCGGGCACGCCGTTGCCGGCCCTCGTCTAC
>PKWD01000254.1 GCA_003131945.1 Acidimicrobiaceae bacterium | reverse complement strand
GCCAGCCGCGTCCGCGACCTGTTCCAGACGGCCCGCAAGCAGGCTCCGGCCATCATCTTCGTGGACGAGATCGACTCGATCGGCCGCAAGCGCGGGGCCGGTCTCGGTGGTGGTCACGACGAGCGTGAACAGACCCTCAACCAGATGCTGAACGAGATGGACGGCTTCGACCCGGCCGAAGGCGTCGTCATCATCGCCGCCACGAACCGCCCCGACATTCTCGACCCGGCCCTCCTGCGCCCGGGCCGGTTCGACCGCCAGATCGTCGTTCCCCTCCCCGACTTGGAGGAACGCCTGCCCATCCTGAAGGTCCACTGCAAGGACAAGCGGATCGGACAGGACGTCGACCTCGAGCTCGTGGCCCGGGGCACGCCGGGAATGAGTGGTGCCGACCTGGCCAACCTGGTGAACGAGGCCGCCCTGCACGCCGTGCGGCGCGGTTCGCACCAGGTGGACGGGCGCGACTTCGAAGCCGCCCGCGACCGCGTCCTCATGGGTCAGCGCCGCGAGAGCCTGGTCCTCTCCGAACTCGAGAAAGAGCGCGTGGCCTTCCACGAGGGCGGCCACGCCGTGCTCGCCTATGCTCTCGAGCACGCCGACCCCGTCCACAAGGTGACCATCCTCCCCACCGGCATGGCCCTCGGCGTGACCCAGCAGCTGCCCATCGAAGAACGCCACATCTACCCGCGTGAAGTGATCGAGGACTCCCTCGCCGTCCGCATGGGCGGACGGGCCGCCGAATTGCTCGTCTACGGCGATCTGTCCACCGGCGCCAGCAACGATCTCGTCGGCAACACCGAGCTCGCCCGCAAGATGGTGCGCGAGTGGGGCATGAGCGAAGAGCTCGGACCAATGGCCTGGGGTTCCCAGGGCATGGTGTTCCTAGGCGAGGACCTCATGCACACGAGGGATTACTCAGAGGACACGGCCAGGGTCGTTGACGCCGAAGTGTCCCGGATCCTGCGCCGCCAGGAGGAGAGGGCCATCGAGCTTCTCTCGCGTCACCGCGGCGGCCTCGATGCCGTGGCCCGGGGCCTGCTCGAGCGCGAGACCCTCGACGGCGAAGAGGTCGGCCGCCTCGTCGACACCGCCTACGGATCACCCGTCCATGCCGCCGGATCCACGGTCGTACCGCACTTCGCCCCCTCCGAGGACCCCCCAGCCGGCATCGACGCCCCCAGCGCGAACGGTGAGAACAGCGAGAACAGCGAGAACAGCGAGAACGGCGAGAACGGCAGCTATGTCGAAGCGTCACCGGCGGCCAAGCCGACGGGCTCCACCGCCGGCACTTCGTCAGACTGACGCCCCCCACTCCCCCACAGTCACCTCAAGGGCAGAGCGGGAATCACCGTGACCCCCGGGCTCCCGGCCGGGAGGGCGTCGATCTCCACGGCCACCGGCCCGCTCGATTCGAGCTCCAGGGGCACCGCTCCGATGGACGAGCCCGTCCCCGCAGTCACGATCAGCGGCACGCCCGGTCGAACCCGCCGGCGTCCGAAACCGGCCACCGTCTCGAGCCGACCGGCGGAGGGCCTCAACAGCCTGACCGTGACCGGAGTCCGGTGCAGATTCACGACGGCCAATGTCGACACACTCATGGCCGGTGCGTAGGCGGCCGGCAACAACCACCGGTCGCTTCCCCCCGGCACTCCCATCGTGTCGCCCTGTTGCGGTGCCACCGCGCCGGCGGGCGATGACACGTGGCGATCGACGACGATGCCCGCTCCCGGACCCGAGATGAACGTCACCGCGAACGTGCTGCCGGAAGGGATCCGGGTGACGCTTTGGGCGTCGAGGCTGGCCACGGACGAGGGCGGGATCCGCATGACGAGCGGCTCAGCGGCCCCCTGCTCCAACCCGATCTTCACCGTCACTCTCACCGGGCGACGGTTCGGGTTAAAGACATGGAACACCGTTTGGCCCGTCGGCGCGTCGGTGTTCTGAGCGAACGACCACGTCGAGGTCGGAGTCGTCGCTCCCAACACGATCGACGCCCCACCGTTTCCCGCTTGGCCGGCCGACTCGAGTTCGGAGGCCACCACCGCTCCCGAGAGGGTAGACACCACAGTGGCGATGCCGGGGTTGTTCGGGACGTGGATACCGACGTTCTCGACGGCCATCGAGTCCCCGGGCACCTCTATGCCCTGGTAGGCGGGCGGGGCCAGCACACCATGGGACGAGACGAACGAGACGTCGACGACGGCGAAGGTGTCGGTCGGATTGAACAGCGACAAAGACAGCGTGTCGCCCTGGGCCGTGGAGGCGTCGGCGAAGTACCAGTGTTTGGCGGTGGTCGACGCGCAGGGCCCGGCGCTCAATCCCAAGGCCCCGGACGAGACCTGGGACACCCCGACACCGCCCTCGTTCAAGACCACCGTTGATGCAACCGCCCCGCCGACGAGCCCCTGGGCCGGGACCAGGCCGGACTGGGAGGCGGCCGGCGCGGCCACGAACGTCGATGTGGGGGCCGAACCGGTGGCCAAGGTCGTGAGCGTCCCCGTCACCGCCTGGGGGGTGGGGTTGCTGAAGAGCAGGGCGCCCTGGGCGACCCCGCCACTCCCGGTGCCGCCGGTGCAGAACCAGGCCGAAGATTCCGCCCCCATCGCCGTGACCGCCGTGGCCGACAGCGACCGGTTGCCGACGCCCCCATTGCCGGCGCCCCCATTGCCGGCAACGCTGCTGCCGGGATCGGCCACGGCGATCCCCACCAGGACGCAGAGCACCCCGAGAACGAGCACGGCCCGGCGCATCGTGTCGCTCACCGGTCGGTCCCCCCTGTCTCACTCATGTGGGAACTCCGGCTTCCGACGCGCCGGCGCCGACAGGTTCTTCCCTGACGATCTCTGCGCCCGGGAACGGCTCGTGCGNNGTGCCGTCGTCTGACCCGGCTCGACAACCGGGACAACGACCGCCGGCGTCCGAGGAGGAGTGCCACCACCACCAACCACAGCAGTGCCTCGATCGTGACCTCGAGCCCGTGCACCCATGATCCCCGGAACTTGACCGTGACGATGCCGGGCCGGGCGACATGGAACGAGGCGGCGTACCCGAAGATCGTGGCCGACCTCTGGACGTGACCTCCGGGCTCCACCAATTCCCATGAACGGGCCGGAGCCACCGCCGCCAGCACCGTACCGGCGGGCACCCGGCCTGTCGCCTGCGATGNNCGCCGACTTCCATCCGACGAGGGCCTTGTCTGGTCCGATCGGTGACGTCGTCGCCGGTGTTGATGGTGTGGCGGCCGACGTCTGCCCCGATGCCGACGATGACCGGTCTGCGCCGGCCAACACGCCGCGCTCGGGGAGTGCGGCATCGTCGATGAACACATCGAAGCCTCCCTGACCGATGATCTGGCGCAGGTCGAGCTGGGACAGCAGCGCCGGTTCGAGGTCGGCCGGCGGCTGGTACTGCAGCGGCGACTGGAACCCCGGGATCGAGGGCGCCAGGGTGTCGACGACGACGACATAGCGGATGGCGTAGGGGGCGAGGAGCCGGCCCAGTCGCACCGTCGACCCGGAGCGGGCCAGCTCCACCCGGTCACCGACACCGGAAGCCGGCCCCGGCGACGATCCCGGCCACATCTCGGTGGCGTCCCCGAGCCCGTTCTCACTGATCGAATAGCCGAGCCCCGGTGCCAGTTGCCATCCACCTCCGGGAAGGACCCGGGGATCGCCGAGCCACAGGACCCGGAAGTCGCCCTTGCCGGTGTGGGTCGACATCCAGGAGGTGGCTTGGCCGTACCCGCTCAGAGGGAGGTCCCACCGTCCGTTGGAGCTGGCCACCAGGACGGGGATGATTCCGATGGCGGCGGCCAGGGTGGCGGCGGCCGTCGCCGCCTGCCGCCACCCGAACCGGTAGCCGGGGAGATCGGACTCGAACGATGCCGCCCCCAGTCCGACAGCCACGGCGATGGCCGCCGCCGCCGNNCCGGCGCCAGGAGCACCTGCGCCGAAGGTGTGAAAGCACCCAGCCAGCCGTGTCCTGCCGCCCACGCCAGGACCCAGGCCACCATGGCCATGACCCAGACGCGGCCCGCCCACGCCAGACGCCACCGCGAGCCGATGACCAGGGGAAGGGCGGCGGAGGCCAGGAATGCCCAGGACAGCGGGGAGTTGCCGATGGGTCCGAGCGCCAGTCGCAGGATCGCCCCCCAGCCGGGAGCGTTGGCGTGGGATGTGGCCAGCCCGGTGACGGCCTGCCAGCGGTCGGGCCCCGACAGCAATGTGACCGACCAGGGCATCAAGAGGATGAAGGCCATCACCGTGGCGCCGAGGGCGGTGCCGATGATCCTTCCCGCCGGGCCGAGCGCGCGGCGTCCCGCCGTGGCGATCGATCCGAGCGCCAGGCCGACGGCGATCACGAGGACGACGAAGGCGCCCGACGGAGCCGCCGACGTGAGCAGAGCGTCGAGCACGCCCAGCGCCAGCATCTGACCGACCGGGGATGTGCGCCACCGTGGCCGCTGCCGGTCGGTCCTGGCGACGGGCGCACCGTTGGCGCCCGGCGAACCGACCGCCACTGATGCCACGTAGGAACCCGGATCGACGATGGCGTCCCCGGCCCCGGACTCGGCCACCCCGGACTCGGCCACCCCGGACTCGGCCACCCCGGACTCGGCCACC
>PKWD01000070.1 GCA_003131945.1 Acidimicrobiaceae bacterium | reverse complement strand
TGCGGCGGCACCGAGGCCGATCCCGATGAGGAGGGCGGCGGCCAGATCGGCCAGGACAGCGAAGTGGACAGGGAGGATGTCGTCGAGGATGGGCTTGTACCAGAACCGCGGCCACGGCAACCATCCCGCCGTCACGAGATGACGTTGACTGAGGAAGATGGCCCCACCCCAGGAGCACGCCGTGATGACGATGGCCACCGTGGCCACGACCCACGCCACCCGCCGGCGCCATGCCACGACCAGCGAGACGCCCGCCGCCACCAGCACACCGGAGCCCACGAACCCCAGAGGCGGCCCGATCCCAGATGCCGATGGAAACGACGACAAGGGCTCGCGGTAGGGCCCGGCGCTCCACAGTTGATAAAGCATCGAGACGGCGAAGATCTGGGTCCCCGACCAGAGGGCCCCCTTGATCGTCTGCGGCCCGTTGAGCATGTACCAGACAGGTGCGGCGAGAAGCACGGCGGTGACGACTGCAGCTAGGGCGAAGGCGCGCAGGGCGAAGGGGAGGGCTTGGCGCGCCCGGCGCGGCGCCATCACGGCGGCGGCGACCAGTCCCACCGCCACAGCCATTGCCGTCATCGCCAGGTACTCCTGGGATATGAAGAACTGCAGGCTCACGAGCACGCCGAGAGCGACCCCGCACCACCAGGGCGAGCGCTCGCGGCGCACCAGAATCTCGTGCAAGACCACGACGATCAGCGGGGGGATGACGAGTAAGCCCCCCGTCAGGTGGCCCTGTGCCACGCTCTGCACGATGAAGGGCGAATAGCCGAAGAGCAGTCCGGCCACCCAGCATGCCGGTGACCACGACACAAAGCGCCGACAAGCCAACCAGCATCCCCAGGCGCTCAGGCCCGGGGCCAAAGTGAAAGCCACCGTGGTGGTGACAAAGGGTCCGAAGGCCCATGTCACCGGGGCGAGGACGAGGCCGGCCAACGTGGCACTGGCATTGGACAACAGGTTGACGCCGTGGGGCGACCACAGCCAGGTGGAGAACACCGGGTTGAGTCCGTGCCGCAGCGCATAGGCCGGCCAGGCCAGGAACCACACCTGCTGGCCCGGGTCGAGACAGGCGCATCGGACCGTGGAGTCCGCTCCGTCGCTCCACGCCCGCCACCACAGAACCACGGAGGGGAGGGTGAACACGGCGATGAC
The DNA here is from genome assembly GCA_003131945.1 of Acidimicrobiaceae bacterium. The sequence continues at coordinate 7,107 of PKWD01000070.1, read as the reverse complement.
GCCGATCTGTCTGGCCAACCGCATCCACCAGGGTTTCCGGCGTGCGGCCGAGGTGGGTGTCCCCGCGTCCGAATCCCCAGGGATCTGAGCGCCGGGCTCGGTTGTGGGCCCGGGATCGGGGTCCGCACCGAACTCCGTCGGAGCATCGACCGATGTGGTCCAGAACGACAACAACGGCCTCCCTGCGCGGTGTGGGGCGGACACCTTTGCTGCCTTTCCACGTTAGCCATGAGGGGCCTGGCTGCCCACTGATGGTTGGGGAAATCTGTAGCGGTGCCGTTGCGTCGACCTCGGCTGCCCATGGTGCCAGCCCAGCCCGTGCGTTTAGCGTGACGTGGGGGTCTCGAGCACCATGATTGTCGCTTCGAGCACGTGCCTTAGATTCTTCGAGGAGACCTCCCGGTTCGGCACGTCCCGCACGCGGAGGCAGGAGCCGGCAAGAGGCTCTTACCTGAACGCCCAGTACCACTACCTGAACGCCCGACACCACCGCCGGGCCGGCGGGCGGACAAGCTCCGGGCCCGCAAGGCCGTCGGCCATACCCTGCTCATCGGGACCTGGCACATCCTGAACGACACAGTCGAATAGAACGACCTCGGCCGACGACTACTTCGACCGCCGCCAGTCACCCGAGTACCGGGGCTCGCCGCCAACTGCACGGAACTGCGCGCGCTCGGCTGGGACGTCACCGTCACCGACGACGGCACCACCACCCTCACCCCACCGGTGACGGCGTGATATCGGAGGCTCCCAGGCCCCATCTGTGGCGACCACAGCCGGATCCCTGGCCCGCCCGAGGTGGAATTACGTCTTAGGCCATGATGGCGTCCGTGTCAGAGTCCTTCGCCTGTCCCGCGACCGCGCCCGCCGGCGCTGCAGTGGGCGGTGACGCGTCGGACGATCCGTCGGCACCACAAGTCCCGTCCGGCCGGCCGCCGGTATCCTCTCCGACAGCAGACAGTTCTCGAGACGCCCGCCGGGTCCCTCGTCGGCAGCGCCGGTTGTTCACCACCGGCCTCGGCACGATCGTGGGCGTGGCCCTGGGCATCCGTGTGTTCTACGTGCTCGTCGTCACCCGCCACGAGAACGCGAAACTCTACGACGATCTGTACTACCTCCTGCAGAGCTATGCCCTGTCCAAAGGGAACTTCTTCCCGGTCTTCTTCGGCTACGGGCCCGACGCCGCCCATCCCCCGCTCACGTCCATCATCATCACGCCGGTCACCTACTTCTACAACTTGCCACCCGGATTCACGCCACAACGCCTGACCATGGCCGTGCTCGGCACCGTGGTCGTCCTGCTCGTCGGACTCCTCGGTCGCGCCCTGGCCGGACCCGGCGTCGGGTTGCTGGCGGCCGCCGTGGCCGCCGTCTACCCGAACATGTGGATCCCCAACGGCATCGTCATGTCGGAGACGCTGACCATGCTGATGATGGCGTTCATCCTTCTCGCCGTATATCGGCTGCTGCGGGCGCCCACATGGACAATGGCCGTTCTCCTCGGCGTGGCCTGCGGGACCGAGATCCTGGTCCGAGCCGAGCTCGTACTCCTGGTGCCCTTCCTCCTCGTCCCTGCCGCCCTGGCCTCCCTGGGGGCATCGTGGCGCCGCCGGATCGCTTTCGCCGCCATCGGCGTGCTGGTGGCGGGTCTGGTGGTGGGTCCGTGGGTGGGACGCAACCTGGCCTCGTTCCCGGACACCACGGTCTTCTCCACCGGCCAAGGTCCGCTTCTGCTGGGGGCCAATTGCCCGCAGACCTACTACGGCCCCGGCCTCGGCACCTGGAGCCTCCAATGTTCGATCAAGGTGCCCCACGCCAAGGACCAGTCGGTGGAATCGACCCGCCAGTACAACGCGGCCAAGACGTATATCAAGCACCACCTGGGACGGCTGCCGGTGGTGGCGTTGGCCCGGGCCGGGCGCGTGTGGGACTTCTACCAACCGATCCAGATGGTGCACGTGGACGTGAACGAGGGGCGCCCCGTCCCGGCCGCCTTCGCCGGGCTCCTGGCCTACTACGCGCTGCTGCCCTTCGCCGCCCTCGGCATCGTCGCCCTGCGGCGACGCCGCGTACCCGTGTGGCCGATGCTCGTCGTCGCCGCTCTCGTCACCGTGATCGCCGTCGCCGGCTACGGACAGGTCCGCTTCCGGGCCGAGTTCGAAGTTCCCCTCGTGGTCCTGGCCGCCACCGGCATGATGGCCACGGCGCGGCGCCTCTTCGGCCGTCGGGACCGGGAGCCCGTCGCCGTCACCTGACGTCGGTGGGTCTGGCGCCGCCGTTGTGACCGAATGTCAGCCGCCCCCGGTCTCCGGGGCGGATCGGGCGGACTCCGGGGCGGATCGGGCGGACTCCGGGGCTGAACCGTGAGGAGAGTCGGGCGGGGCCGAGGGAACCGGGAGCCGCACGCCGTCGGCTTTCGGGCGCCCTGGCATATGCAGGTGCTGGTAGACGGTGCGGGCCACGGCGTCGGGGAGCCAGGCCAGGGCCAGAAGGTCGTCGAGCGAGGCGGCGCGCAGAGCCCGCAGACTGCCGTACTGGCGCAGCAGACGGGTCCGGCGGCCCGGGCCGAGGCCGGCCACGCCTTCTAGCGCACTCTTGGTCATGGACCTGCCCCGTAGCTGGCGGTGGTAGGTGATGGCGAAACGGTGCGCCTCGTCCCGCACCCGCTGCAAAAGGAAGAGGGCTTCGGATCCCCGGGGAATAACCACCGGGTCAGCGCGGCCGGGCACGAATACCTCTTCGAATGTCTTGGCCAACGCGGCGATGGGGATCTCGTCGGTCAAGCCCAACTCGGCCAGCACCCGCACGCCCACCCCCAGCTGGCCCTTGCCCCCATCGAGGAGGATGAGCTGTGGTGGATAGGCAAAACGTTTGCGTCCGGCGGTGCCGTCGGCGTTGCGCTGGCGTTCGGCCAGGAGGGCGGTGAGCCGTCGGGTCAGGACCTCTTCCATGGCAGCGTAGTCATCGTTGCCGGGAACCTCGCGCACCCTGAAGCGGCGATAGTGCGCCGGCCGGGGCAGGCCGTCCTCGAGGACGACCATGGAGCCGACGTAGGCCGTGCCCTGGATGTGGCTCATGTCATAACACTCGATGCGCAGAGGGGCGGCGGGAAGGTCGAGGGCGTCCTGGAGGGACTCGAGGGCGCGGACGCGGCTGTCGTAATCCGAGGAGCGGCGCAAGCGATGGCGGACGAGCTCCTCGCTGGCATTGCGGGCCACGGTCTCCATGAGACTGCGCTTGCCTCCGCGTTGCGGGACCCGCAGGGCTACGGGGGCCCCGCGCTGACGGGCCAGGAAGGCCTTGTAGGCGTCGGCGTCGTCGGGCAGCTCGGGCACGAGGACCTGGCGGGGCACGCCGGGGTCGGTCGCACCGTCGGTCCCCCACATGGCCTCCCCGGCGCCCGAGGTCCAGCCGCTGCCGTCGGTGCCACGGGCCGCTCGGCGACGTGGGACCGGTGGCGCCGATGGAGGCTCGGCGTCGCCGTAGAGCTGCTCGAGGACGCGACCCACCAGCTGAGGTAGCGACAGGTCCTCCACTTTGTCGATGATGAAAGCCCGCCGGCCCACGATGCGTCCGCGCCGCACGTGGAACACGCACACGGCCGCCTCGAGAGGTTCGTCGGTGATGCCGACCACGTCGAGGTCTTCGGGCCGGTCGGTGACGACCTGTTGGCGTTCGACGGCCATGTGCAAGGTGGCCAGCTGATCGCGACGGCGCGCCGCACATTCGAAGTCGAGGGCGGCAGCCGCTTCGTCCCTCTCGCTCGTGAGCCGGCGTTCGACCTCGTCGGTGGCCCCGGCGAAGAAACTCATGGTGTCCTCGACGTAGCCGTCGTATTCGTGGCGTTCGACGGCACCGATGCACGGACCGCTGCAGCGCTCGATGTGGTACATCAGGCATGGCTTGCCCAGCTTGACGTGGCGGTCGAGTTTGGAGTCGGAGCAAGACCGGATGGGAAACGTACGCAGGAGCAGATCGAGGGTGTCACGCAGCGCGCCCACGTGGGCGTAGGGACCGAAGTAGCGAATGCCGGGCCGGCGCCGGCCCCGGACCACGGCGGCCCGGGGCCAGGTGTCGGGAAGGGTGACGGCCAACCAGGGGTAGCTCTTGTCGTCGACCAGCCTGATGTTGAAGCGGGGCCGGTGCTCCTTGATGAGGGCGTACTCGAGCATGATGGCCTCGACCTCGCTGGCCACCTGGATCCACTCGACCCGGTCGGCGGTGGCCACCATCTGGGCGGTCCGGGCGGGCAGGGTGGCCGGATCGGCGAAGTAGTTGGACAGGCGGCTCCGCAGAGACTTGGCCTTGCCGACGTAGAGGACGCGCCCGTCCCGGTCGAAGAATTGGTAGGAGCCCGGGCCGTCGGGGATCTGGCTCGGGGGAGGCCGTTCACGCACGCTCCCACTGTGCCGCAGACGGCGCCCTCGCGGTGACGGCCGTGCGGCGACGGCGGCGACGGCCCTGTCCACCCTGCGGACCGGATAACCTGGGGGGTAGCGCCGGCCTGGTATCCCGGCGTACATAACGCTTCGAGGCCGACATACCCGCGGATGGGCGACCAGGCTGTCCCCGCCGGCCGTTATCGGAGTGCTCCCCGAAGGGGGTTCGACCATGCTCCGTCTGCAGCATGCGCTTCCCGAGCGCTATTCCGACGCGTCGCCGGCACAACTATCCGAGTGGATCGGATCGGCCAAAGCCACCCTGGGTCGGCGTTTGTTCATCCTGGGCCACCACTACCAGCGCGACGAGGTCATGGTCTGGGCCGATGCCCGAGGAGACTCCTTCGGCCTGTCGCGACTGGCGGCCGAACGTCACGAGGCCGACTTCATCATCTTCTGCGGTGTCCACTTCATGGCGGAGTCGGCCGACATCCTCACCGGATCCCACCAGCAGGTCCTTCTCCCCGACCTGAACGCCGGCTGTTCCATGGCCGACATGGCCGACCTCGACGCCGTGGAGGACGCCTGGGAGGCACTGGCGGAGGTGACCGACGTCGAGCGGATCGTACCCATCACCTATATGAACTCCTCGGCCGCCCTGAAGGCNNTCTTCTTCCCCGACCAGCACCTGGGCCGCAACACCGGGTTCCAGCTGGGCTACGCCGATCAGGACATGCGGGTCTGGAACCCCCGCCTGGACCGGGGCGGCCTGGAGGAAGCCGACATCAAGGACGCCACGTTGCTGCTGTGGAAGGGCCACTGCTCGGTCCACCAACGCTTCCGACCCGAGCACGTGACGGCCTTCCGGGCCGAGCACCCAGGGGGCATCGTGCTCATCCATCCGGAGTGCGCCCACGACGTGGTCGAGATGGCCGACGAGGTGGGTTCCACCGACGCCATCATCCGGGCCGTCGCCGCCGCCCCCGCCGGATCGATCATCGGGGTGGGGACGGAGATCCATCTGATCAAGCGCCTCGATGACGAGAACCCCGGCAAGACGGTGGTCTCGCTCGATCCTCTCGTCTGTCCCTGCTCCACCATGTTCCGGATCGACGCCCCCCATCTCTGCTGGGTGCTGGAGAACCTGGTGGAAGGGAACGTGGTCAACCGGATCACCGTCGACGACGACACGGCGGCCGACGCCCGGGTGGCCCTCGAGCGCATGCTGGCCATCACCTGAGCTGGTCCCCGACCTCCATCTCCACCTGGAAGGCGGTGGCCAGGCCGCGCAGTAATTCCCGCCATGGGGTGGGAGCCGACGCCGGGAGCGGGCCGCGCAGGCTGAGCGCCTCGACCAGGGTCAGTGCGCCACCGCGTAGTCGGACCTCCTCATCGATGTCGCAGTCATCACCATCCCGCACGGCCACGCACTGGTCCACGACCAGCACGAAGCTCTCGTCGGGGTCAGTGGCCTCGACGGCGAAGACGTCGGCGAAGCTCCGGCCCGTGCTGAGGGCGAAGGCGGGACAGAGAGCACTCACGTAACGCAGGCTGGAGCGAAGCTCGTCGGGCTCGACGGGCGGCGTCACGCCGAGCGGCAGCGCGATATCCCGCTCATGGATCCAACAGTCCCACAGGGCGTGATGGGCCACCACGCGGATAGCCACATGGCCGGGCGGCGTCTCGGCCACCGTCATCCACTGCTCATCGTCGAGCGAGTCGAACACGGCCAGCAAACTGTCGTTGGAAGCGACGAACTGCTCGAGCACGTCCGCCGGTGCCAGTTCCCGCATGGCATCGACCATCAACCCCGGGGTCACGGCCGGATCGAAGCCGACGAGAAGCCGCGTCGGCGCCCCGGCCAGGCCGGCCTGGACCGAGGCCTGCCAGAAGGCGTTCACCCCCACCAGGTGGGCCACAACGTCCTGGACCGACCATTCGTCGCACCGGGTCGGCCCGGCCCAGTCGTCGGGAGCCAGGGCCTCCAAGGTGGCTTGCAGGCGCCACCTTTGCCGGACGAGCGGCACCAGCTGGTCGCCAGGCTCCCCCGACATCGAAATGATGGCCGGTCCCTCGTAGCGCGGCGACGCCAGCATCCCGTGGACATTAACCCGCTCGATTTGCCAACACGACGGACAGCGGGCGCGTCAGCGTGAAGAGGCCACGGACCGTCAGATTTTATTCGCCTGGGGACGCTGGTTCAGTGGGAAGCCGTTGGCTGATGGCGGCTGCGACATGAGAGAGATCCCCGGGGACCAGGTAGGCCGGCGGCCGACGTTCCCAAGGGATCTCCGATCTGCACGGCGCAGAGAGATCGCCGCCGTACTGGTGGCTCGTCGCCGGGGGCGTCGACCCTGGCCATGGGATCAGCGGCGACCAGACCGGGCCGCCGCCACCTTCTTGGTCCGTCCCGCCGTCTTGGTGGCGGCCGACACCTTGGTGGTCTTGACCGCTTTGGCCGGGACCTTGGCCCGCGGCTTCGATCCGTTGGCCGTCGTCCTCCGGGCCCGGGTGGATCCGGCCGGGACCGACGCGGTGGTCCTCTTCGCTCGGCTCGGGGCTTTGGGCCGTCCTGCCGCCTTGCGCCGTCGGACGGGGCCGAGGACCGGAATCAGGACCTCACCGGTGTAGCTCCCGGGAGTGGCCGCCACCTCTTCGGGGGTGCCTTCGGCCACCACCAGGCCGCCGCGCTCGCCCCCCTCGGGACCGAGGTCGATGATCCAGTCGG
>PKWD01000227.1 GCA_003131945.1 Acidimicrobiaceae bacterium | reverse complement strand
ACGGCGCACCCCCGGCCTACGGGGCGCCACCGCAACAGGCCGGCATTGCGGGTCAACCCACGGCACCGGTTTTTCCGGGCGTGGCCTTCACCTTTGGCGGTTCGGCCTACCTCTGGGGATACACAGACGATCGTTCGCATTGTGGCATCTGGAATGCCACCGATCTGAGTGCCCCGCCGCAGATGTGGCCGATCGGGGAGCAGGGGGAGGCATGGACGAGATTCTGGGCCCTCGAGCCCAACGCAGTGGCCCTCAGCGAACCAACGCCGCCGCCGACTCCGGCGCCGNNCTCGGCCCCGCCGCCCTATCCCGCCACTTCGGGCTACGTGACGAGCGGGTCTTCGGTCGACGACCCCCGTTGGCGCCTCGTGCTGTCGCAGGGAGCCAAAGGACTCCTGGTGGGTTTCCTCATTCTGGGAGCCCTGCTTTCCACCGTCTACGGTTTCCGCTTCTTCAACAACAACGCCCTGAAGAGCTTCGAGGCGAATATTCAGATCCAGGTGGCGTACCAATCACTCAACAACGCCGAAGCGACCTATGAGTCCAACATCAAGGCGTGCTCGACCCTGGGGTGTCTCACCGGGGCCAGCGCCGCGGTGGCCCCGGCGTTCGGGACATTCGTAGGGAAGCTCAATTCGGTGTCGGTGCCCCCGGCCGAGGCCCCGGCCAAATCGGAGCTGGCGGCCGATGCCATATTNNCCATATTTGCCCAGCAGACCTTCGACAAGCTGGCCCTCGCCACCAGCTCCTCTGAGTACGAGGACATCATTGCCGCCTCCGGCCAAGTGGTCTCCCAGGTGCACCAGGATTACCAGAACCTCATCAACAAGCTCGGCAGCTTCCCCTGAGCGAAAGGCCTTATACACAGATGCCTTATGCACAGGGTGAACGACGCCGGACGGGCCCGAATCATCTTCCCCTCGCACGCCGTTAGCCGTCCCGTCACGATGGTGTCACCCCTCGTTCATTCCGTGCCTGCCTATCCACACCCATGTGGACGGCGACCGGACTCATAGGAAGCCCACAGGCAACGCAATGGGGGCCCTCAGACGGGGGGCCCAGGATTCGTCTCATGGTTCCCCCCGGCAACGCCACCCTCCAGGTCCCGGGCTCCTCCTTCGCCCCGTCGCCCCGGCCACCGTCGGGGGCCGCGGCCACCACGGAACCGCCGGGACCGGGCCGGGGTCGAGCCCCCTCGGTCGCCCAGGCGCCGCGGCGCCGGGGGGCCGACATGATTCTGGTCGTGGTGACCGTCGGTTTCGCCATCACGCTGTTCCTGGCTGTCTCGGCCGAGAGCAGCGGGGCATTGGCGGCACCCGGTGGTGTGGTCACCGCTCTCGGACGGCTGGCCGGATTGACGGGCACCTATCTCCTGCTGCTCATGGTGGTTCTCGTGGCCCGCCTCCCGGTGCTCGAGCGCGTCATCGGCCAGNNGCCGTCACCTTCACCAACAAGGCGGCGGCCGAGATGCGCCTTAGGCTCGAGCGCGTCATCGGCCAGGACCGGCTGGTGCGCTGGCACCGGCGCCTCGGGCCGTGGCCCATCTCGCTGATCGCCGCCCACGCCGTGCTCATCACCATTGGCTACGCAGAGGCGGCACGGACGGGAGCCCTGCACGAATTGGGGGTCCTTCTCGATTCCTATCCGAACGTGCTGGCCGCCACGGTGGCGTTCGGGCTGCTCGTTCTGGCCGGTGTCACATCGTGGCGAGTGGTGCGGCGCAAGGTCCGCTACGAGACGTGGTGGGCCATCCATCTGTACTTCTACCTGGCCCTGGCCCTGGCCTTCGCCCATCAGATCACCAACGGTGCGTCGTTCGTCGGTCATCCGCTGGCGCGGGCCTACTGGGTGATCTTGTGGCTCGCAACGGCCGGCACCGTCGTCGTCTTCCGGGTCGGCGTGCCCGTGTGGCTGTCGTTCCGGCACCGGCTGCGCATCGTGGACGTCCGTTCGGAAGGCCCGGGCGTGGTGTCTCTCGTCTGCCAGGGGCGCCACCTCGAACGTCTGGCCGTGTCGGGCGGCCAGTTCATGCAGTGGCGTTTCCTGTCCCGTGGCCTGTGGTGGCAGGCCCATCCCTATTCGCTGTCGGCCATGCCCGTCCCGCCCTTCGCCCGGGTCACGGTCAAGAGCGACGGGGACCATGGCGCCGCCCTGGCCCGGATCCGGCCGGGAACCAGGGTCGCCATCGAAGGCCCCTACGGCACCTTCACCAAGCATGCCCGCACGACCGACTCGGTGGTGCTCCTCGCTGCCGGGGTGGGCGTGACACCGGTCCGGGCCCTGCTCGAGGACCTGCCCGCCGGCGTCGACGTCGTCGTCGTGCTGCGTGCCTCGACCCATGAAGACGCGGTGCTGCGCCAGGAGGTCGCCTGCTTGGTGGCCGAGCGGTCCGGCGTGCTGTATGAGTTGATCGGTCCGCGCTCCATCGTGTCCACCGACGCCGGATCCCTGGCGCGGTTGGTCCCCGACATTGCCGCCCGCGATGTCTACGTCTGCGGTCCTGCGGGCTATATCGACGCCGTCGTGAAAGCGGCGCGCCGGCTCGGGACCCCGGCCGATCAGATCCATCACGAGGCGTTCACCTTCTGATGCCGTCCCGTCGATCGTCGTCCCTGCGACGCGCCCCCTTCGTCCTGAGCGCCACCGCCGTCGGCGTGGTCGCTGTCCTGAGCTTCCGTACTCAGGCACTGACAACATCGGCGGTGACATCGGGTGCCGCCGCCACGACCGGGTCGGCCGATGCGTCGAAAGCGTCACCATCCACGAGCACCACGGGCTCGTCGGGCACCGCCGCCAACAGTTCTGGAGGTTCTTCAACCAGTACGTCGACGGCGTCCGGTACCGGGTCGACATCGACGACGACCTCGTTGTCGGGGACGGCCACCGGTGCCGCCGAACAGACCCAGTACGGAGTCGTCCAGGTGCGGGTGACGGTGTCGGCCGGCCGTATCACCAATGTCACGACCGTGGAGCTCTCGGCCACCGACGCCCATTCGGAGCAGATCAACGCCGAGGCCGTGCCGCAGCTTCGCACCGAGGTGCTGAGTGCCCAGAGCGGACAGATCGACGGTGTGTCGGGTGCCACCTACACGAGCCAGGGCTACGAGGCGTCGCTGCAATCGGCGCTCGACAAGCTCGGTTTCAAGGGTTGAGAAGCGGGAGGTGAGGATCATGCGGCACGCCGAACGGGTCATGGGGACGGTGGTGTCCTTCGACGTACGCCCGGGAGATCTCGATGACGCCGTCGCCCGCCGTGGGTTGCGCCGAGCCTGTGCCACGTTGCACCGGGCCGATGCCGTGTTCAGTACCTGGAAGACCGGGAGTCCCATGAGCAGGCTTCGGCGCGGCGAGTTGGCCCNNGAGGTCCTCGAGCGCTGTGCCTATGCCCGCCGGGCCACGGGGGGATGGTTCGATCCGTGGGCCATGCCCGGAGGGGTCGATCCCACCGGGCTGGTGAAGGGATGGGCGGCGCAGCGGGCCCTCGCCGATCTGGAGGAGGCCGGGGTGGCGGCCGCCATGGTCAACGCCGGGGGGGATGTCGTCGTCTGCGGACAACCGGAACCGGGACGGCCGTGGCGCGTGGGCATCCGGGATCCCGACGACTCCTCCCGGTGTCTGTGCGTCGTCAGCACATCGGCGGCGGTGGCGACATCGGGCACCTACGAGCGGGGTGCCCATGTGCTCGATCCCCACACGGGACGGCCCGCCCGCGGAGCCGTGGCGGCCACCGTCGCCGGTCCGGACCTGGCCCTGGCCGACGCCCTGGCCACCGGGCTGCTGGCCGCCGGGGCGACCGGGATGACGGAGGTGGTGCGACTTCCCGGGTACAGCGCCCTGATCATCGGGACCGACGGCTCGCCCGTCAGCAGCGAGGACTTCCCTGTGGCCGCCTGAACAGCGAGACTGGGCCGCACATGGACGTGGCCCGGACACCGGACGAACGTTTTGCCGCCCTGCCGGGCTACCCGTATCCGCCCTGCTACGCCGAGGTGGGATCGAAGAGCACGGGCCCGCTGCGGATGCACTACGTCGAAGCCGGTCCCCCCGATGCCGATCCGTTGCTGCTGCTGCACGGCCAGCCGACGTGGTCCTATCTCTACCGCACGGTCATCGACCGCTTGGCCGCCGCCGGCCACTGGGTGCTCGCACCCGACCTCATCGGTTTCGGGCGTTCGGACAAGCCGACTGACCGGTTCGTGTACACCTTTGAACGCCACGTGGACTGGATGGAGCGCTTCGTCGACGCCCTCGATCTACGTCGCATCTCCCTGGTCGTCCAGGACTGGGGCGGCCCCATCGGCCTGGCCGTCCTCGCCCGTGATCCCGATCGTTTCGCCCGGGTGGTGGCGACGAACACCATCCTCCATACCTCGGAACCGTCGCTCGAGGGCCGCCTCGGTTGGGCCAACCACGCGGTGGGTGACGGCCGGGTGGTCTTGGAGGAGGCGCTCGTCGACTACGTGTCGTTCACACAGCGGGCTCCGGCGTTGCAAGCCAGTGGCTTCGTGTCGTTCGCCACCGTCTCCGATGTCCCGGCCGACGTGCTCGCCGCTTACGACGCTCCTTTCCCCGACGACACCCACCAGGCCGGCATGCGGCAGTTCCCGTCTCTCATCCCGCTCACCCGCAACGATCCCGGCGCCGCCATCAACCTGGCCACCTGGGCCGCACTGGAAAGATTCGAACGGCCCTTTCTCACCGCCTATTCCGACGGCGACGAGGCCAGTGCCGGATGGGCCGGGGTCTTTCGGGAGCGGGTTCCGGGGGCCCGTGACCAAGCGCACAGGATCATCGAGGGGGCCGGTCACTACGTCCAGGAGGACAAAGGCGATGAGCTAGCCGACATCATCATCGGCTTCATCGGCGCCACCCCTGCCGCACCCTGAGCGGCGGCCGGGCAAGCAGGAGCGGCGGTGCGGCGGGGGNNGCCCGTGAGCCGGTGACGTGGCGGCCAGGCGACGTAGGCTCTCGTCGGTTGTCGACCGAAGAAGGAGGACCGGTGGATTGGCAGGCGTGGGCTCGGCAGATGGAACAGACAGATGGGGCCGATGCCTTCGAGGCCCTGTTCGCCAGGGGCGGGCTGTTCAGCGACCCCGTCACACCGTGGACCACGGATGTGCGCAAGGTGGCGAACGATACGGACAGTATCTTTCCGGACTGGCAGCAGAGGATCGACACCATCCGCGGGGGAGACGACTGGGCCGTCTTCGAGTGGACGGGGACGGCCACCTTCTATGCCGAAGGGCCCGACCGACCCGGCATTCCCATCAAGATGGAAGGCGCCACCGTCGTCGAGGTGGACGACGAGGGACGGGTCACCCGGTGGCGGGACTACCTGGACACCAATGAACCAACCCAACAGATCCAGAAGGGGATGACGGCCGCCGGTCTCGACCCCGGCGCCGGCCCCAAGCCCGGCTGAACGGCCCCATCCTCGAGCGACGGGAGGACGAACTGACATGGCTCTCGACGACGACGTCATCCGGCTGGCCAAAGGGCCGAATTTGGCCACGGTGGTGACCCTGATGCCGAATGGCCAACCCCAGGCCTTGCTCACGTGGGTCGACACCGACGGGGAGGTGCTGCTCGTCAACACCGAGCCCCAACGCCAACGAGCCCGCAACGTGGCCCGCGACCCGCGGGTGACCGTTCTCATCCACTCGGCCGACAACCCGTGGGACTGGGCCGAGGTGCGGGGTCATCTCGTCGGCACCGTGGCCGGCGACGCCGCGCGCGCCCACATCGACGAGCTCTCCAACCGCTACGTGGGCACCGACTACCAGAATCCCATCGGGCCCGAAGGCCGAATCATCCTGCGCATCGCCGCCGACAAGGTGAACACCCCGGCCAAGTTGTTCGGCTGACCGCAGAGAATCAGGACAGTGCTGACGTAGCCGACAGGCCGTGGTACGGACTACCGGCCTCCTGCCACTGTTCGTAGAAGGTGAAGAAGGTGGGCCCGAAGGGATCGTCACCGAGCAGGGGCATGGCGGCGCGACGGATGGTGAAGTCCATGGGCGCCAGTTCGGTGGCCGACTCGAAGTGGCGCCGGGCCGTGGCTTCATCTCCCTGTCGGAGGGCCTGGGCGGCCACTCGGAAGTGGAGGCGGGCAAGCACCTCGTCGTCGGACAGGGCAGCGACGGCATGGCGGGCCTCATCACCGGAGAGGGGCTCAGAGCCGTCATTGACCCAGCGCCGGACGGCGTCCATGTGGGGACCGGACTCGACGCCGGTGAATTGCTTGAAGAGGTCGGAGCCGAAGGCGATGCCGTTGGGCCGCACGATCCGGTCGTCCTCATCGATCCAGATGACGGTGGGGACATTGCTGATGGCGTAGAGCTCGGTCAAGAGGTGGTTCTGGTCGACGAGGACGGGATAGGTGATGCCGTCCACCCAGGGGCGGACGTCCTCGGGCGAGTTGTCGATGGCCACGGCGATGACGGTGAAGTCCTCGTCGGCCAACTCGTCGTGGAGATCCTGCCAGCCGGGAAGGTCATAGCGGCAGCCGCACCAGCTGGCGAAGGTGACGAGGAGTTTCTTCTTGCCCTGCCACTCCCCGAGCCCGTGGGTGGTGCCGTCGAGATCGGGCAGGTGGAAATCGGGTGCTTCGAGGCCGTCGCCTGCCTGGCGGCGGACGTCGGTCGCCACTCCCATGGCGGCGATGCCGGCATTCGAGTCGATCACAACCGGTCGGCCGAGGGCGTGAGCCACGGGAGCCATGTCGAGGCGGCCCTCCACGGTGAGCGAACGGGGATCGGCGACAGGGACACAGATGTCGCCCCGGCAGAGGCCCTCGGCCTTCAGTTCCCACCCGGTGGCCGAATGGAAGGCGGCGGTGTCGACGAGAAAGCGTCCCTTCGGGGTCGTTCCCGTGACACGGTGAACGTCTTCGTCGATGAGGGTCAGGTCGGACATCGGTTCTCCTCGGGTCCGGCGGTGCTGAGAATGCCCGGCAATGCTACTGAGCAAACCGTTGTGATGGACCACGATGCCCGGGAAGGGGCAATCTGGTCGAATGGTGGGGCCGGGTGATCGCCTGTTTGTCCGATGCGAAGGCGGACCGTCGATCAGTCGACTGGAGAGGTACCCCCCGCCACTCGAGGTTGAAGAGCGGGGCGGGATCTATGTGCTTCACGATGATGGGCCACCGGAGGATTGGTGGTACCTGTTCGTCGCCGACGCGTGACCCGGACACCGACCCGGACGTGTAAACGGAACGCTGGCCACGGTTTTTTGATCGTCAGGGCTAGGCGAGCCTGGCCCGGGGCATATCGGCCCGCGTGCCATCGGTGGCCAGGGGAGTGCGTTCGGCCCGCAGGAGCGACAACTGTTCGACGGCGAGGTGTCGGGCGAAGGAACCGTCGGCCATGGTGACCCGGTGCCAGGGAACGCCGTCGCCGAAGCGGGACAGGACGTGGCCCACGAAACGGGGGGAGCCGAGTCCGGCCCAGGCGGCCACATCGCCATAGGACATGACCGAGCCGGCCGGGATCATCTCCACGATGTCGAGAACGGCTTGCGCCTTCGGCGACGGTTCGTCCATCGGACGGCCCCGGTGGGAACGACGCCGAGGGGTCAGTACAGCGGGGACCAGGCGCTCGTGCGCAGGAGCTTGCTCTCCCAGCGGTCGCGGTAGGAGAGGGCGTCGTGCATGAACTGCCCGGGCTGGCGCATGGCGTCGGGTACTTCGTTGACGAGAAGGTGGAGCAGCATGTCGTGGTTCACGATCTTCTGCATGAGGATGGCTTCCTTGCGCTTACCCGAGCCGAAAGCCGTCTGGAAGACGACCTGGATGTCGAGCAGGGTGCCGTCGCGCGCCTTCATGGGGCGGTAGTAGCCCTTCTCCCAGAAGTCGATGTAGTCGTCAACGGCGGCGTGGGGCCAACCGGTGTCCTCCATGTAGATGGAGAGCTCATGGGTGGAACCGTCGGTGGGGACGGTGGAGAAGTCGATGTCCTGCATGGGCGACCAGGGGACGGGGAGGAGCATCTTGGCCGTGACACCGTGGCGGATCTCGTCGAGCTCCCGGCCCCACTGACTGAGGTCGCCGCGCTGGAGACGGTGGGCCAACGTCTCCCAGGCCGCTCCGTCACGGATGGCCGTGATCGTGACCATGTGGTACGCCGGACCGCTGCCGTGGGCGTGGTGGAGGTACCAGAGGAGCCGGGCATCGTCGTCCTTGGCCAGGGTCGGCATCCAGCCGTCGCGGAAGGCGGCTTCGAACTCGTCCTCCTTGGCGCCTTTCACCTCGTGCACCTCGTGCAGGAACAGCATGCAGGTCCCTCCGTTCGACTCACGTGTCACAACCGCCGTTGCGCGGTGGTCACGGATCGGATCACCTTACTCAGGTGTCCGGCCGGTGGTCGGTCGATCGGTAGCCTGCGGCCATGCCGGCCATGACGACTGTTGAGCTGCAGGAGTTCCTTCTCGGTGCCTTCCCCGACTCGCCGTCGACGATGGTGGTGGAGGAATCGGGGGAGTGGGGAGTGGTGGTGCGTCTGCCGGTGACCAAGGCGCACGGGCGTCCGGGCGCAACGGTGTCCGGTCCCGCCCTCATGGGCCTGGCCGACTGTGCGGCGTGGCTGGGCATACTCGCTCAGATCGGCCCGGTGGCCCTGGCCGTGACGACGAGTCTGCACATCGACTTTCTGCGCAAGCCGCCTCTGGTCGACATGGTGGCCGAGGGGCGGGTGCTCAAACTCGGTAAGAGCCTTGGTGTGGTGGACGTGGCCATACGGGCGGTGGGCCACGATGACGTGGTGGCCAAGGCGCAGGTGACCTATTCGATCCCCCCGCGGTAGCGGCGGCGTCGACGGCTGTCGTGGGACGAGGATCTGCGCCGTGACCTTTCGGGCGCTGACCGTGCGGGTAGCAGCGCCGGCGCCCGGCGGCGGTCGGGGCGAATTTCGACCGCCGCCGGGCTGGCGTCTGGGACCGGCGGGCGAGGGGGCGGGGGTTCCCACTGCCGCTGGCCCCAGGGGATGTCCCCTCTTGGGGTATGACCGACGACCGGCACGGACCACCAGGATGACCTCGGCGTCGTGTTGGATGGGGTCCACGGCGACGCTTCGGATGCGGGGGACGGAGAGAGAGAATCCCTGGGCTCCTGTGTCGGTTCGGGGTAATCGGTCATGTACCAAGGATGCGATCCGAAGCTGTGGGGACCGCAAGAGGTGCCTGTGGATGTGGTGTGAAAAGGACCGGTCGGTCCTTGCCTTCGGCCGTGGCGACCGTCAGGCTGGCGCCTGGTGACGGGGGTCAGGGATCGGCGGCAGCGACGGGCCCGGCGTACCGGCGTGATCATGACGGTGGTGCTGATCCTGAGCACGGCCGTCGTGACGGGCGCGGCGCTGCACGGCGGGTCCCCGTCGGCGGTGGTATCGGTCTGTCCCGGTGCCAAGGCGGCGCCGGCGTCGAGTGCTTCATCGGGGGTGACGACGGCGCCGACGGTTCGGGCCGGTGCCCTGCCGGCGCCACTCGTCGCTCAGCCGGTCCGGCTGCAACTGCTGCCGGTGTTCCGTCAGTGGGCGTCGATCTGCGCCGTCCCCGTGGCACTGGTCGAAGCCACATGCTGGTGGGAGTCGGGATGGCAACAGGACGTGGTGTCGGTGACCGGCGCCGTGGGGGTGTGTCAGATCGAGCCGGCGGCGGCGCAGACGGTGCGCGGGCTTCTCGAAGACGACACGCTCGATCCGCGGTCGTCGTCGGACAACATCGAGATCTCGTCTGCGTATCTCCGATGGCTCCTCGACGAGACGGGCGGACGTCAGGATCTGGCCCTGGCCGGCTATTACCAGGGCCTCACATCGGTGAGGGAGCACGGGATCCTGCCGGTGAGCCGACCGTACGTGACCGGCATCACGGCCTTGCTCGATGACTACAGCTGGTCCTGAAGTGCACCGGTCCGACGTCGAGTTCGTGGTCGTGGGTGGCGGTGTCCTCGGTCTGAGCGCGGCCCGCTCCCTGGCCCGGCGGGGACGCCAGGTCGTCGTGTGCGAGCAGGCCACGGTGGGCCACGGCATGTCGGGGTCCAAAGGATCGGCGCGGATCTTCCGCCTCGGCTACGACGACCCGGGCTACGTCCGTCTGGCCATGGCGGCGCAACGACTGTGGCGCCAGCTCGAGGCGGAGTCGGAGACCGCCCTTGTCACCACCACCGGCCAGGTGACCTTCGGTGACGACCTCGAAGTCCTCGTGGGAGCGATGGCCGAGGCCGGCGCGCCGCACGAGCCGATGACAGCGGACGAGGTCGCCGCCCGGTTCCCGGGGTTGTCGGTTCCGACCACGGCCGTCTTCGAGCCCCAGTCCGGTGTGATCGCCGCCGCCGACTGCCTCGCTGCTCTGCGGACGGTGCGCGGCGTCGAGGTGCGCGAGCGGACCCGCGTGGTGCGGTGCCGGGACGACGGCCGCCGCGTGAGCGTCGTCCTCGAGACGCACGAGAAGGGCGCTTGCGAACTGGGGGCGTCGGCGGTCATCGTATGTGCGGGGCCGTGGACGGCACCGCTGGTCTCCGGTTCCGACATCGGCCTCACCGCCATGCCCACCCTCGAGCAGGTCGCCTATGTGGCTCCCGTCGAGGGACCGGTTGACGCCTTCCCGGTCTTCGTCGAGCGCCGTCACCCGTGGTTCTACGGCCTACCGGACGTGTCGAGCGGGCTCATGAAGGTCTCGCTCCACGGCGCTGGGCCCGTCGTGTCTCTGGGGGAGCTCGAGAACAACGTTACTTGCGAGCTTCCCGACGACGGCCTGGTGGCCGCCCTGTCGGCGTCGGCCCGGCGCGTCCTACCGGGCGTTGATCCCGATCCGGTGGCCACCGAACGGTGTGTCTACGACAACACGCCCGACGGGGATTTCGTGCTCGACCGCGTCGGGCGGGTGATCCTTGGCTCAGGGACGTCGGGTCACGGCTTCAAATTCGCGCCGCTGCTCGGTGAGGTGCTGGCCGATCTGGTCACCGGCGCACCGCATCATCCGGACCTCGGGTCCCAGGCGGACTTGGCTCGCTTCGCGGCGGGTCGTCTGCGCACATCAGGACGCGGTGGGGGACCGACGATCCACCCGTAGTCGGAAAAGCGCCGACGCGCGGGACTATTCTCCGACCGCTCCGTCGATCGCTTCCCTCAGCAGATCGGCATGGCCGCAGTGGCGGGCGTACTCCTCGATCATGTGNNCGCAGTGGCGGGCGTACTCCTCCACCATGTGCATGGCGATGAACCTGAGACTGACCGGAGACCCCCATACCTCGCTCGGGACAATTTCATCGAGCGAGTGGACGGCGACGATCCGCCGGGACTCTTGGCAGGTGGCGAGAAAATGCCGCACAACTTCTTCAACCGGCGTCGGGTCGAGAGGGTCGATCTCGCCGTCTGGAGTTGTGGAGTACAGCGGCTCGAGAGCACTGCCCAAAAGGCATTCCTGAAACCAGTAGCGCTCGGCGCCGGTCAGATGTCGGAGGAGCTCGAAAAGCGAGAGCGTCGACGGCGTCACCGATCGGCGCCTGAGTTGCTCCTCGTCGAGTCCCTCACACTTCCATAGGAGAGTGCTTCGGTGGTAGTCGAGCATGGACCAAAGGACATCGGTCTCGCTGCCTACGCTGAGGTGTTCGGAACGGTCCACTTCGTTGATGACTGCCATGTTCCAAGGGTAGTAGTGGGACCGATGAATCAAACAGGGACGGTGGCAGGTGCCCCACGGAACCGCCCTGGACGTCAGATGTTGCGCGGAGCGCCGCGTTGCGCCATGCCGAGCAGTCCGGCATCGGCGGCTATGGCCCGCGAGATCTTCAGAATGCGGGGATCAGGTCCCTTCTCCGCAAGACCACTGGCGCCAGGCGCAACGATCCGCCCTGGTCATGTAGGTGCTTGATAGCCAATGACCGGGCTCCGATATTCACGCGTGACACCAAGTGAGAGAAATGCAGAAGATGAAGCCCAGCGACCCAATCCGTCTGGTGTCAGTGCTGAGCACGACGGGTCCGAATCACCGGTAAAGTGGGGACGTGAGTTGAGAGCGCCCGCCTTCCGGTCCTTTCCCCTTTCCTTCGGAGGCTGTCCGTGCCCGCGCNNCCCGCCACACTGGTGGCGACCCGACTCTCGTTCGACCGCGGCGCCCACACCGTTCTGAACGACGTCTCGCTCACCATCGCACCGACGTCCTGCATCGGTGTCGTGGGCCCGAACGGTGTCGGTAAGTCCACGTTGTTGCGCCTCCTGGCCGGTGGGGAGCAACCCCACGCCGGGACGATGCGCCTCGATCCACCGGGGGCCACCGTCGGCTACCTGGCCCAGGAGCACGAGCGACGGTCCGGTGAAACGGTCGGTGCCGCGCTGGCGCGCCGCACCGGCGTCACGGCGGCCGAGTCCGAACTGGCCCACGCCGGGGAGGCACTCGGTCGTGGCGAAGCCGGCGCCGAGGAACGCTTCGCCGTGGCGCTCGAGCGCTACGAGGGGCTGGCCGCCGGTGACATCGAGGCCCGGATCGCCGGCACCTTGGAGGACCTCGGTCTCTCCGGTGACATCGTCGACCAGGAGGCGGCCACCTTGTCCGGTGGGCAGGCGGCCCGGGTGGCGTTGGCCGCCATCGTGCTGGCCCGCTTCGACATCACTCTGCTCGACGAGCCCACCAACGACCTCGACTTCGACGGGCTGGCCCGCCTCGAGGCCGTGGTGGCGCAGCGCTCGGCGGGGATGGTGGTGGTGTCACACGACAGGGCGTTCCTCGACGCCACCGTGACGTCGGTGTTGGAGATCGACGAACACGACCACGGCGCCCGCTTGTTCGGAGGAGGGTGGTCGGCCTACTTGGAGGAGCGGGCCACGGCCCGACACCACGCCGAGGATGCCTTCGCCGTCCACCAGGCCCAGCGGCGCGAGTTGACCGATCGGGCCAGGCGGGAGCGGCAGTGGGCCACGTCCGCCGTGCGGCGCGCCAAGCGCGATCCCCGTGACCACGACAAGGCGCAACGCGATTTCCATATCAACCGCACCGAGAAGTTGGCCTCCCGGGCCCGCCAGACGGAGCGGGCCATCGAGCGACTAGGTGCCGCCGACAAGCCCTGGGAAGGCTGGGACCTGCGTTTCACCATCGACCAGGGGCCACGGGCCGGTGCCGTCGTCGGTCGCTTCGACGGCGCCGTCATCGCCCGCGGCAACTTCCGGATGGGCCCGATCAGCCTGGAGATCGGCTGGGCCGAACGCATCGGGCTGGTGGGGCCGAACGGGTCGGGCAAGACGTCGTTCGTCGAGGCCCTCCTCGGTCGGCTGCCTCTGGAGACGGGGACGGCTTGGTTGGGTCCGAGCGTGGTGGTGGGCGAACTCGGTCAGGACCGTCGCCTGTCGGCCGAGCCCGGTGACGCCGGCGACGGGTCCGTTCTCGATCGGGTCATCGACCGGTGTGGGTTGACGGTGCCCGCCGCCCGGTCGCTCCTGGCCAAGTTCGGGTTGGGAGCCGAGCACCTCAGCCGACCGAGGGCTCTGTTGTCACCGGGCGAACGGACCCGGGCCGAGCTGGCCATGTTCCAGGCCCGCCAGGTCAACTTCCTGGTGCTCGACGAGCCCACCAATCA
>PKWD01000005.1 GCA_003131945.1 Acidimicrobiaceae bacterium | reverse complement strand
TCGCCGAATTGGAGCCGGATGTAGTCCTCGACCCCGGCCAGAGAATTGGTGACCGAGCTTCGGCACACCCCCGGCTGGCTCTCCTCGCTCAGATACCCCGGACGGTCTTGCGGTTACGACCCAGGTGGCGGGCGATGGCCGATATCGACCACACCCGCTCTCGCCGTGCATGTGCTTCCACGCCGTCCCCTTGTGTGAGCATGTGGGGCGGGTCCGTTCGAGCTGGTCGGCGAAGAGAACCGCCAGCCTCTGGGGGCCTTGCTCGCGTTGGCGGACCCTCAGGCCCAACCCGACGCTCAAGGGTGGGAATTGCAGTGATCGTCTCTAGGGAGTTTAAAAAGTCGCCGTCACCCTTGCCATCCTCTGGCCCCTAAACAGGATCATCGACTGCTGTTTTCGATTTGCGGCCCGGGTCCCGCTCAACTCTACGACTCCATCCGAGCGGTAACGTGCAGACCTGCACACGATCACCGTTCGAGCCAAGCGGCGAGAAAAGATCCGAGTGCATAGCTTGGCTCAATCGTCGGCTCGAGCGATTCGCCGCCCTGGTCGCACCCGCTACCAAAGCGGCATTCCCCATGGGTGCGGATACCACCAGCGTCCTGCCGGTCGCGATTGGAGACCTCCCCGACCTGGCTCGTTCTGAAGTCCATTCTCTCGTCGGTTTCGGCGTGGTCCCTACCTCCTTGACGGGAAGGACAAAAGGTCGTCCCGACGGCGCCGGGGCGGCGACTGATTGGCTAATAGGGCTCTGCACATCGCAGTCTTCGTCGGCATGCACCAACGGCCGAAGGCCTGTCCGAACCAGAAATCATGGCGTCAGCGGCCAACTCATTGAGCGTCGCCTCGCCGAGTTTGCTTCCATGCTGCTCCAGGATGCCTTGCTCTCGAGCATGTGTCGCAGCAAGCGTTTGAGACCACCTCAGGTATCGATGTTCTTCACGATCCAATCGCTGATGACCATTCCAGTACCACACGTGCTCGTGTCACTGGAGTCGCATCCGTCAACTCCAGTGACCGAAGACAGGTCCTGAAAGTCGACAGTTGCTGCGACGATAGCGTTACTTTCCGAGCAGGAGCTTTGCATGCACGCGTAAAAGCTGACTTCCCGCGTATATTGCTGGGGTGTTGGTGCAGCTTCAAGCGTTCCCGAGCAATCTACCGTCAGGGTGTAATTGACGCCGTCTTCAGGGATCATGATCGTCGATCCCGTTGGTAGACAATCTCCTGCTGGGTTCGTGTTGCCATCGTAAGCTTCGTACGAATATCTAACCGTCTGAATGGCGGCCGTCGTCGCACCGTCCGCTGCGTATTCTACAGAGCGTTGACCCTGAAGACTGGCGGCATCCTTGATTCCCGTGCCTCCAAATGTGAGTAATCCGAGCACCGAAAGAGCGATGAGGAGGATAAATACCAGCGCAAGAATCAGAATGGCGCCGTCATCATCCTGTTTGCATGTCCGTTCGTTGGGCTGACTTGTCTGGAGAAACGCTACGAGGGCCGCTATTGGGTTGGAAAACCGACCAACCTCTCGTAGAGCTTGCGTCGCGCGATTGAGAGTCACGACACTGGCACCGGTTCGGGCTCCACCGTCACCGGTGAATAGTTATTGTCACCCGAATAGGTAGCCGTCACCTGATACGTCCCCGCGCTGCCAAATGTGACGCTGCAGTTGGTGGCAACCGTGGTCGTTGCGGGGTTGCCACTTAACGTGGACGCGGTGGTACACGCTGGAGGGGTCCCAGACGCTGAACTGAACGCCCAGGTTATCGTACCGGTGGGAGTGGGTCCGCCAGGGCTGAGGCTGCTGACGGTCGCACTGAATTGCGTACTGGAAAGAGGTCCGTAAGTGGCGGGATTCGGAGACCAACTCGTGGCAATGCTCGCGGCATCTCCCACGGTCGCAGCTCCGTACCCGACGACTGGGCTGTAATTCGAATCGCCTGAATAGCTAGCGGCTACCGAGTACGTTCCTGTAGAAGCTGAGACGATGCACACGGCCGATGACGAAGAGCCACTTGCAACCAAAGTGGAACTGGTGCTCGCATTCATGCAGGGCGTATTCCATGCCATGGTGCCCGTGGGAGCGCCACTCCCGACTGATCCCGCAACGATGGCAGTAAAGGTTACCGGTTGCGGTGCCGGGGTGGCCGAAGAGAATATTGGGACGGCTCCCGTGTTTACGGTAATTCCAGGCCGATAAACGGGATCGGTGACGACGAAGCTAAGAGTGTCGGTCACCTTGTTCGATGCTGTTGCCTGAACCGTCACCAACTGAATCCCGGTCTCATCACTCGAACCGCACGGGGTCGGGGCCGACTGAAAAATAGAGCCGTTCCACCAACTGACCGAGAGGCCGATCGTATAGTTGGAAATGGCCGACGCTGGCGGAGTAAAGGCGGGNNGTCCGGTCGAACTTGCGACAATGATCGTCGTTGTCGATGTGTAAGTTCCATCGGACACCACGACTGTTTCTGGTGTCGGTGGTACCTCTGGTAGTGAGTTCGGAATATCAAATGTGATGATCGCGTTACCGTTCGCGTCGGCCGTGGATGGAGAGGGAGTAACAGCTATTCCACCCACGCTTACTGCCAATGTGGCCCCGCCGATGAATCCCGCTGCGGTCACACTCACCTGTGCTCCATCGGGGCCGCTCGTCGGCGTCAAGGAGGATATCGAAGGGTTGACGGTCAGCGGAGTGACCGACGTGATGAAGGGGCCTCCGTCAGACAAGGCGATCACTTGCGGACCCGGCGTCGAGTTCGTCGGCAATGTGAATGTGGCGACGACAGACTGGTTCAGCTCGACCGTTTGTCCACTCTGGACGACCATAGGCACCCCATTGACCATGACGTGCACCGTCTGATTGGGAGTGAATCCAGTTCCCAAAACCGTGACCCCGCCCCCAGCGACGGTGCTGGTCGGGTACTCGTTTACGACTTGATACGACGTCGCGCAATTCGTGTAGAGGCTCGACGCCGTCGGCACCTGCTGCACATCGTATTTGACTGCCTCGGCGAAGTCTTTCAAGACCGTATCTATTGTGGCGAGACTCCGATAGGTCGCTGAACTAGTGATTGATGTTGTGAGCGCGCCAAGCAGTGCAACAACGCCTATGGCAATGACAACGATCGCGATGAGTACCTCGATGAGAGTGTCGCCACCTTCCGAACGCTCGTTATTTCGAGCACGAGTAGGACGGGAGTGAGCTCGCCAAGCACGACGCTTTCGTATCACGACAATCAACCTGAGATATTGACTGTGCAGGTCGAGCTGCATGACGCAGCCTCGACGGAGGAGACAGAAAGCGATTTGGCGACGAGGTATCCCAGCGTTATAGCTTTGCTGTTGGCGCCAATCAGAACAGGCGCACCTGGAGCCTCGACGGCACCCGAAATTGAGTAGGGGGCCGTCGCCGAGGCCCCAGTGCCGGGTGCCCAGAGGATCAATGAGTTCGAGTCAGTGGGCGCTTGGTACAGGCTGACTCCAGCGTAGGGACCCGTGGTCGGGGGGGTGAGATAGAAGGCGGTCTTCATCTGATTGCCGTGATTCACCGCCGCTACGTCTGCAATTGATACCTGGCCACCGGAAACATAGAAGAAAACGCCAGTTCCTGTTATAAAAACCCTGTTGTTGGGAATGGTGAAACCGTTCTGAAACAGGTAGTTGCCGGGCTGAAAGGTATACGTGTTTCCACCCACGAAAGTGGGGCTCGATGCGTATACACCCGGAGTGCAGATAAACGTACTTGAGCTACAACCACCGACGGTGGCGGTCGTCAGANNGAGGCTACTGTGCGTATTCACAATGGCAGTTGCGGCACACGAGCTGGGACAATTGGCGACCTGAAAATTCTGCCCGGGGTTCGTCGACGTGTCGGCGACAGTCGCATTTGACGCATCCAAGTCCACCAGAGGACCGGTGCAACCATTGGGGACGCTTCCGATGCAGTTGAATACCAAATTGCCGGTGATATTCAATGAAACGTTGGGATTCGTCACGTTCAACGTCCCCGGCCCGTCACCAGAAAGGAGCAAGGTCGGGACGGGGTTCCCTCCGAGCTCGCTCTGCTGGATCGTGGGATTTGAATATCGAGGAGAGGCGGACAAGTCGAATTGGTAGTCGCTCGCGGGCTCCACAGCCGAGAGGCTTATGCTTTCCACCCCGGCAGTATTCAGGCTCCCAAGGGGGCACATGGCGGCCGTGAACTGACATCCCAACCACGAGGTCGCAAGGTAGGAAGAACTGCAGTTGGACGTAATTCCAGGGCCACAGCCGACTGAGGCGAACACTTGGTTGGAGGGAAGGTCGTGAGCCAACACAGTGATCGTGGGTGGCGGCACCGCTGCGGCGATTTGACANNTCCCGCACCAGATCGTAAGTCGTCGCGCCGGTCGCTGCACTTACTATGGGCTCATCCCAGTAGGTGACTCTCCACGTGAATACGCGGCTGATGGTGACGCGGTCGCCACTCACATTGCTTAACCCTAAAGAGGACGAGAGATTAGCAACGGTAGTGGATATCGGAGTAATTGTTTCGTTGTTCAGGATCCCGTCGCCTCCATCGACCTTTGGGTCGGACACAGTGCTGCCGCTATCGCTATTTGGAGGATTGACTTGGAAAATGGCCGTGGCAGAAGTGATTGTCGAAGGAGTATTTATCGCGATGGTGGCATCGGACACAGTGCGTGACGAAATCTGTTGTTGCCAAAGTAGAGAGACAAGCGGGCGCCAAGTCGGATTCGTGCCGCACTGCGGAGAACCGCTGGTCGTTACCGCAGAGGCGCTCTGAACATCGCGAGCGAAGTACGCAGACGCAATCGAAGCGTCAGCGGTGTCGGAAAGTCTGTTGTACTCGGTGTTCTGATTCTGAAGACTGGCGATGATCGCAGCCGTGACGCCAAAGATGAGCATCGGAATGACCAACAAGACGATGATCAGTTCGATGAGCGTGAACCCGTCTTCGGCCTCATAAACGGACGCCCGGCCAGGGATCGCATGACGTGCTGCGGCGTTTCCCTCGGAGCGCAGTCGGCTCAAGACCTTCATGATTGATCCCCTCGTACGCCGATCCCTGCCGGATCGGCGGTACGCCCCGAGTTGTTCAATTCCGACAGACACCGGCGACCCCGAGACTCCTCGGACCCGTTGACTATCGATGGTGGACACGGGAGCAGCGACACCTAATAGTGTACCAATTTTGCGACCACTTGACCACGCTGAGTGTGGGAATTCGGATCTCGATGAGTTCGGCTTGCTCTCGTTGCCGCTCTCTTTCGGTGCGCCCACGAGGGTAGGTTCGGGCCGACCGGCGGATGTGAAACCACGCTCACGTCTCGCTTCAGGGTGGGGCATCATCCTCCCGCGGAGATCATCGAAGGGTCCCACACAATTCGCCTCCTATCTGGTCGATCTCGAGCCCAACTATCGAAATTCGGGTCCATGGATTGGTTCCGAGTCTTCGAACTTCCTTAGAACGCAAACCCGCCCGCGCTTACCTCGATGTCGAGGGCACTTGGCGTTGGCGAAGCCGCCGTCGATTCAGGCCATGAATGTTGCTCCGTTTCCGACGGCATGGACATGGAGATTTCGCTACTGTGGCGCATCGGTCGCGCGCACAGGAACATCGTGCTCATTAGACCGGCCATCTCGAACCAATATGTCCACATGTTTGAGTGGGAAAAGGCCATGACTGTCAAACCGAGGCCAGAGGCCAGAGTGAGGTACCACCGGACCCGACGGTTCGTGGCGCCCACCGCCAAGGAAAGTGCCACGGCCGGCATGACGTAGTAANNAGTAAGGGACCATCACGGGCTCGAAGAGGCATCGGATCCCCGTGGCGATCGCGGCCAGCCAGAAGATCGAGGCCAAGTCCGTACGCCGCCGCCGGGCCACGAGTCCGAGGACTGCGGCGGCGACAAGGGCAACAAAATGGACCGGCCCACTCGAAACCTCGATGCGGTTGATGTGGGGGGCGAGCAGGACCCATGGGGTGGGGTGAAGAATCGTCGGGTAGCCCGGCTGTTTCGTAAGAGACCACAGGGCGCTATGGAAGTCAGGTACTAGGACGGCGACAAGGAGAAATCCGGGGAAGACCACCGCACGGATCAACAACGGTACGCCTTTGCGGACACCCGCGACACCAAGAAAGATCGGTACAAGCAGAACTGCGTATAATTGCATTGCGATGGCGGCACCGAGCAGCCATCCGGCCAATGTCATGCGATCGCCTTCCAGGGCGAGGAGCGCATACGTCGCGAGCCCAAGTGCCAGGACGTCCTCTGGGTGGCCCCAAATGGCGATTGTGGCCCAAAGGGCTACGACCTCGACAGCGGCGAGCCACCGGCGGATACCGGCGACGACGCCGAGACGCCGGGCCAGCGCGTCGAGGGCAAATAGGGCGACACCAGCCACGGCGAGGCAGAAGGGCCCAACCAGCAGCCAAGCCTGAGGTTTGAAGAGATAGACAGTGATGGAGCTCTCAGAAAGTCCGAGCGCCGAGCTGAGGGCGACGATTGGAGCCAAAAGAACGTTGAAGCCAGGAAGTGTCACAAGCGTCGAGTGGTAGCTGTACACATAGGACAGGCCACCCCACTGCACGAAGTGAGCAGCCCTCACCGTCGACCAGATGTCAGCCGGTGTTGCCCAGTAGGTGGAATGGTGCCGGACGACAGCCGGCCACCAGAGCGTGTAAGCCATTCCAGAGACTGCGTAAACGAAGGTGGCACCGATGAGCCACGACGTCAATCGCTTATCAGTGCGAGGGTTGCTGGCCTCTTCGGTAGTCGCCATCTGTACCTCGCTCCGAACGACGGTCGTCATTTGCCCGACTCGTTGGCGAACGCAGCAAGGGATGGGTCCCCAAAGGGGACCCATCCCTTGCTTTGGTACATGCACACATTTTGCAAGCGCTTTCCTTCGATCAGGTTGGCGCCGTAACGCAGATATTAGGGGTCGTGTCAAAGTTGTTGCCGGCAAAGCCGCCTGCGCCGGTGTAGTCGATATCGCCGGAAGCGCTTCCCGCAGCGGGAATGACCGCCGAGGTGGCGAAAACGAATACCCCACCATTTCCGTCCGTCACGATCTGGTAATGCTGCGTCTGCGGGAGCTGCCTCAGGAAGGGACCAACCGTCTGGCTGGCCACGACCTGAGTCGTAGTCAATATTGCCCCGGTTCCGTCCGCGGGATACGTCCCGACCTGCGCCTTGTACGATTCCAATGCAGTCTCATACGTCTTGGCATCGGAGTTACAGGCGGCCGTCTTGGCGTTTTGGCCCGTATTCCCCACGGCGAAAACCACGATGGCCGCGAGAATGGCCAGGATGATGATCACGATGAGGAGTTCGATCAGGGTGAATCCCCCCTCGTTCCTCTTCTCTTTCATTCGTTCCCACATGATGGCTTCCTTGCTCCCCTTTTGGTTGAGTTCCGGCAGTACTGCCGGTGTGTGATGGCGCCGCATGGACTTCTCTTTGCTGGATATTCGTCGAGAGGACTTGTCAGGTCGAATAGTTGACCTCCTGTGTCCCGCATGACGACCTCGTTTTTGTGGGTCGCTTCATGTCACGTGCACCTGCCGGAAGATCCCGTACATGGCTGACACGAGGGCGATGGCGACGAAACCGACCACGAGACCGACGAAGAGAATAACGGCTGGTTCGAACAGGCTTGTGAAGTGTTTCAGCTTGTACTCGAGCTCCCGGTCGAAGTACGCGGCCGCCGATCCCAATTGCTCATCGAGAGTCCCTGTGCTCTCCCCGACGACGAACATGTGCCGAGCGGCGGTGGGAAAGAGCTTCGTCGCCGCGAGAGGACCAGCCAGCCCTTCGCCCCTGAGCATCGCCTCGCGGGCGTTGAAGAGACCCCGACGGAAGACGGAGTTGGTTGTTGCATCGCCGGTCACCTGAAGAGCATCAGGGATCGGAACTCCCGCGTCGACCATGGTGCACAGAATGCGACAGAACCGCTCGAGTATGGCCGTTGTTATGAGATCACCCAGGAACGGGGTCCGGAGTAGCACTGTGTCGCGCAGTTCGCGACCTCGTCTTGTCACGGTCAGGAGAATGGCACCGGCGCCAATCAGGACAATGATCGCGACGATGACATACCAATCATTTGTGACGAAATTGGCGATGGACAGGAGTATCCGCGTTGGAAGCGGGAGTTTTGCGTCGAGTGACGCAAAGAACACTTTGAAGCGGGGTAGGACGAATCCTGCAATGACGATGATGGCCAAGATGGCCATAACCATCACGATGGATGGATAAATTAAGGCGGAGGTGACTCTTCTCTTCGCCTCCAGGTCGCGCTCTATGTACTCAGAGAGTTGATCGAGGACGACGTCGAGATTGCCGGTCAGCTCAGCGGATCGGAGGATTCCGAGGTAATAGGGTGGAAATGCCTCGGGATGTTCGTCAGCGGCACCAGCAAACGTCTCACCCGCCCGTAGCGAATCCGACATCTCGGCCAGGACTCGTTGGAAGACCTTGTCACCCACCTCGGCAGTCATGACTTCCATCGATTCGAGCACCGGAATGCCGGCTCTCATGAAGACCGCCATCTGTCGGGAGAAGTGCATGAGTTCCCGACGCTTGACCTTCTTCTTGGTTATCTCGAAGGTGAGGAGGCCTTTCTTCTCGCGAAGATTGATGGGAGAGAGGTCCTTTGCGAGAAGCGCGCGTCGGGCCATTCCCACGGTGAGCGCATTCTCCAACCCACTGACCGTCGCCCCATCGGAGGTGGTGGCGGTGAATTTGAACTTTGCCATGGAAGCCTCAGGTCTCAGACAGCGTAGATTGATCGGACGACCTCAGAGATGGTCGTGACGTCTTCGGTGATCAGGCGAATGGCCTCATCCTTGAGAGTCCGCATGCCCTGAGAGATGGCCATGCGTTGGAGTTCCTCTTGGGTTGCCCAGCCGACGATCAGCCGTTTGATCTCGGGGGACAGACGCATGAGTTCGTAGACCCCGATGCGATCCTCGTAGCCGGTCCCTCCGCAGAAATTGCACCCAACGCCTTGCCAGAACGCCTCTTTGGCCTCTCCGCCGCCCTCTTCGAAGAAAGCCAACTCCTCGTCCTTCGGTTGATAGATGACTTTGCATCGCTGACAAATGCGACGTACTAGGCGTTGGCTGACGACGGCGACAACAGATGAGGCGATGAGAAATGACTCGATGCCCATGTCCAGAAAACGGTGGAGGGCGGCAGCTGAATCGGTGGCGTGCAAGGACGAAAGTACAAAGTGCCCCGTGAGCGCCGACTGCACGGCGATGCGAGCTGTCTCAACGTCCCGGATCTCACCGACCAAGATGACATCGGGATCCTGGCGCAGAATTGATTTGAGACCGTCAGCGAAGGTGATCCCGGCTTGTTCGTTGGTCTGGATCTGGTTGATCGAAGGGAACACGTACTCGACCGGATCCTCTATCGTCATGATGTTACGACTCGGCTCATCGATCTCGCTGAGTGCCGCGTAGAGGGTTGTCGTCTTGCCACTTCCTGTCGGACCAGCACAAAGAACCATTCCAAAAGGTGCTCGTATATGTCGAGCAAACTGCTGGTGGGTGTTGACAGGCATGCCCAACTCACCCATCCGGTAAAGAGAGCGACTCTTGTCAAGGATCCTCAGGACGCACTTTTCACCCCAGATCGTGGCCACGGTTGCCACTCGAATGTCGATCTCACGACCATCGATCTCCATCGTTATCTGGCCATCCTGGGGTCGTCGGCGTTCGACGATGTTCATACCCGCCAGGATCTTGAGCCGGCTTACCAGCGCGGGCGCCATGCCCATCGGCAGTTCGACCGCATCGTGCAACGCCCCGTCGATTCGGAACCGAACCCGCAAGTGCTTGTCTTGAGGCTCGAGGTGGATGTCGGAAGCCCGGTCACGGAGGGCCTGGGTGATGAGAAGATTGACGACCTGGACGACAGGGGCGTCATCGGCGACGACCTGGACTGTCCCGGCGTCCGGCGTCCGGCGTCCTGTGTCCGTCTCTTCAAAGCTGCGAACGAACCCTTCAATGTTGCCGAGCGCCCGGTAGGCAGCCTCAATGGCTCGTTGGACGTCTGAGCGCGGACCTATGACGATGTGGACCTGGCGATGTGTGGCGGCGACCAGTCGTTCCTGGATCTCGTCATTCGGGTCGGCAACGACAATAGTGACGCCTTCCTCATCGACCTTGATGGGAATGGCGACGTTTGCTCGAGCCACGCTCTCGGGCAATAGTTCGATGGCCTCAGGGGACGGTGTCTGTTGTGACAGGTCGACGAAGGGGATCTGCAGCTGGTCCGACAAAGCGTGAGCCAGGTCACGTTCGTCGACAGCCCCCTCTTCGACGAGAAGAGTGCCGATCCGCTTCCCCGTCGCCGACTGTTGGAGTAGCGCCTCGGCGAGCTGGGCATGGCTGATCAGCTGGGCACCGACGAGGAGCTCGCCGAGCATGCCATGACCATCTCGGCCCTTTTTCGCCTGCCGATCGTCGCGGTCGATGGTGCCTGTCGCGGTAGGTAGATCGGGCGCAGAATCCCTGCGCAGTTTCATTGAGACCCCCACCGCATCGTTACTGACCTCTTCGGATCATGAAGTCGACGCTCGTCCCGCAGCGTAGTTGCCGCATTACGTCGCGTCGACATGATTGGAAGGTTTCGTCGGACGGATGGACGCGCCACAAGTCGAAGGCTCCCTCGTGCGTTCGCCTCGGCGGCATATGTTCTTCTAGTCACGACGACTTATCGTGACGGCTGAGCCTCACTCCCTGCCCTATGAGGACTCAACACTTGGACAACTCATTCGATCTGCGCAAGGC
This sequence comes from Acidimicrobiaceae bacterium, assembly GCA_003131945.1. The sequence continues at coordinate 1,490 of PKWD01000005.1, read as the reverse complement.
CCAGCAGTGTCCCGTCCTTTTCGCCGCCAGGCAAGAGGCGAATCCAATCGGATGCTCGGATCCGGGTGGTTCGTGCCGATCGCTCCCGTGAGCCAAGCGGGAGCACGCTCGAGGCGTAGCCCGATTGTACAGAGCTCCTGAACGTTCGACGCAGTGCGTTCTAAGGGTTACTTTAGGTGGCGGGGCGCCAAGCTCGCTCGGCGACGGGAGGCAGGTGGGCTGGCCAAAGCCCCTAGGCGCGCTCGAAAGGCTCGATTGCCCAGGAGTCCCTACCCGGTGGAGTTCCCACCTCGTCCGCCGATGAGCGAGCCGCCAGGTGCTGAGCCGAGGGGGAGAAAGATCTCCATTCGGCCGGTCATCGCGCGTGCCCGAGATGTGCCCAACGACAAAGGGGCCTCCAAGAGCAATCTTCCGACGTATGTACTTGTACGAACTGGAAATTGTTGCCATCCATATCTGTCTCCCAACTCGCTATTGGCTCTCGTCCTCCGCGAGCCGTTGCGGCGCCCCTTGTTCCACTGTGGTCGAAGTGTGTTCGACAAGACCACGATTGTCACGAGAACGCCGTGCAGCGAATTCTCGAGATTCAGATTCGTTGGTGGAGTGTTGGGATCTCGTTGCCAGACGTGTGAGAACGACATTGCAAAGTGGCGTTCATACGTGGAAATGGGTCGTGAATGGGAGTTGAACTAATTCACCCACCTGTTCCAAGAGTGCAAGGCGCAGTGACGTCAGGCGCGATCGCAAGCCGACATTCAGGTGAGAAAGCTTGAGGAATAGATGGTGCACATGGGTTTCACTCCTGCGCATCGTGAAGTGAACCATATGGGAACGGCCCAAAAGCAAGAACGAGAGGTACGGGGGGACGACGTGAGCGATCGGATCAGAGGCACGACGATGGAAGAGGGATTCACTCTCTTTGAGCTCCTCATCGTGATAATTATTCTGGCCATTCTCGCTGGCATCGTGGCCTATTCAGTGGGCTCGTCGCGAGCAGGTGCCGTGACGTCATCGTGCCAGTCTGATGCGAAGGGTTTTGCAACCGCTTTGGAGGAATATAAGGCCGATGTTGGGCAGTATCCCGTATTCGGAACAGGTGCATTGGGCTACGATGACACCGCAACAACGGGCCTGACACAGCCGTTCACATACGACGGATCAACGGTGGGGCCGTTTCTTCGTGANNGTCTTTGTCTACCCCGCGGCACCGGCGCCGCATGACCCGACCTCCTCGTCAATGGAAGGTGATCACGCAAGCACGTACGGAGATCCTTCTTCACCCTCACCGAGCAACAGCCTCAACTTTGAGACCGATCCAGGTATCTGCAACAACACGTACATTGTGAGTTAGCCCTGACCACCCAGCATCAGGATCCAAGTGAATGCGCTTAGGTTGCGCTGATGAGTATGCCCGGGTCGCCGCGACGACTCGGTCCCGGTAGCAAGCTAGATTTTCTTGGTCTCCCAGTCTCTGGATTTTGTGACAAGTT
>PKWD01000030.1 GCA_003131945.1 Acidimicrobiaceae bacterium | reverse complement strand
CGACTTTTTCAGGTCGAAGTAGCTAAGCCCCGTCATCCACGACGACCGCACCCGGGTGAGCCGTCACCGTTACATTGGCGGTACCCGGAAAGGCGACGTTCGCTGGGACCATTCTTATGGTTTCAAACCGACTTGTCGCAAGCACCTGGGCCTCTTCGACGGAACGGTCCGCATTCAGCTTGACGAGCACCGTGGTTTGAATTGAACCAAGGAAGGACCAGCTGCTGATCATTTCGGCACTTTGCCTCATCGTCACGAGAGCGGAATGAGAGAACGGCCTGCCGAGCCCCTCGTCCACAGTGACGAGCTGGAGTGCGTGAGGGAAACCGTCCGGCGGATGCGCACCGGAGCACCCACGGCTCCGGTCGACGTGGACGCGGTCAGGCGGCGCGTGGCTCGGTTGCTGCATCGCCAGCGCCCTGTGTTGCCGTGACCCTCGAGCCCTACATCCACGCCCGGTACCTCCACGACGCCGACGCCGCCGAACGCTGCCGCGCCGAACTAGCCGCCCTAGCTGGGGAACAGCTCGTCACCCTTTCGCCAGTCGCGCGCCCACAACATTCCCGCTGGGACCGACCGTGATGTCGACCTGCGGTTCGCCTTTGACAGCGTGAGCCGGAGGATCGATCAAGCCCTCGAAGGAGCCACCCGTGCTCGCCTGGCGGCCCTCGCTCACGAGCACCCAGATGGTCCCGAAGAGAAGCGAGTACGAATCGAGATCGCTGGGCGCCGTCACCGAGATCTTGAGCGGGCCATGTGGAACCAGACGCTCGGCCACCCTCGCACCGCTGACCACGGCCGAGTAGGTGCTGCTGCCGACCGCAACGCGATTGGCGCTCGACATGGTCCCCCGACCCAGCGCGATCGTCGTGATCAACCCTGATACAGCCACACAGACCGCAGCAGCCCAGGTCCAAGAATGCGTTCCCGCGCGCCGACGGCATCGCTCTCCCCACAGCGTATGGGTGCGGGCAGCTCGGGTCGGCGTTACCGCGTCGTTCTGCGGCGGCACTCCTCGCGCCCGGCGTGAAGCAACCTCGGCGAGGGCGTATCCCACCACTTCGCGCACTCCCAGGGCCGCCACCCCCCACACCAGCATCCCGATCGGCCAGAGCACCGAATCCAGGTAGGCCAGTTCCAACACGCCGCTCAACGGCTGGCGCGACAGGTCCCACACCACCGCCCCGCCCACCAGCAACCCGAGTGTGCTCAGGACCGCGAGGTCCCCGCGGTGAGCTCGCCAGCTCACCAGGGCGACTGCTCCCAGCACCACGAGCACCGCCACTCCGGCCCCGGCAGGCGGAGACCCCCGGTCGCGGAATATCTGCGACGCGACGGTTTCGGACGTGTGGAACCACAGCGGGGGCGGCACCACCGCCCACGCGAGCAAATGGAGAGCGAACCGGCTGCCTATTACGTGGCGACCGGATACGCAATGGAGAANNAGCTGGGGCGACCACCACGAGCACGACCGAAGGAAGCGTGAACTCGAGGTGGCTCTGTGCCGCGACCGACGCAGAGACCACCAGCACGGGCCACCACCGAAGCCCTCCCCTCCCCACTCTCCAGGCGATCATGCAGGAGGCCGCGAACCAGAACATCGCGAAGTAGGGATTCCACTCCACGTTCACCACCGCGGCCCGCTGGGTGGACACGAGCACGACCGCGAACACACCTACCGCCAAGGCACCTGTGGCGCCTCTCACCGCCCACGCCGACTCCACGCACAGCGCCATCGCTATGGCCGCCCAGATCGCCGCCCCCCACACGATCCCGTGGACGGGATCGACGCGGACCGGCAGCGCGAGCATCCAGTAGAGGAGCGGCCCGGGGGCGTGTGCGGTCTGGCCTGCGCAGCCGGTGGCTTGAGTGAACTGTCCCACCAGAGGCGGACGAGCCGTGAATACTCCCCAGGACCTGATCGCTATCACCGCGTCGTCCTGGCTTGCTCTCCACCCCCCCAGGCTCTGGACCACCGCTACGATTAGGAAGGGCGCCTCCGCGACGAGGTGGCTCGAGACACGGGCGGACAGCTGCGTAGCCTTCTTTGCGCCCGCGGCCCTAGGTAGAGCACGGTGCGCTCCAGGCAGGTTCATTCTCGAGCCGTGCTCGCGGTGTCCCTATAGTGCATCGGGCGCCTGCTATTCACGGCGGCACCAGCACCCGCCGTTACGATCCCGACTCGCGCGACACGGTAGCGATGATAACTATGACGCACCCCCAACACCGTGATTCCTAGCAGCACCACCAACACGAGGAGGCTCACGGAGTGGGATGTCAGCGCTGGCTCGATCCTGCCCCGGATACAGGCGCTTTGCCGCGATGAAATGGAGTGGCCCTCGGATGGNNGTTTGGCTTTATCTGGGGCTGTGTCTGGGGGGACGACGCTTCATGGAAGGTGCAATACCTCGACTTGTCGCGAGATCCTGCGTCGCATGCCACGCCCCAGGTCGACCAGTCAGCGGCGGACCGATGAAAGCCCAATTCGGGAGTGACTCGCCACAGTCCGGTATCCCGATTATCAATCCTCGTCGGCACCCTCAGGACTGGCCACGCAGCTTGAGATCCGAGGCGATCTCCCACGATCCCCGCTCAGCAGCGACCACGATGCTCGGTGCTTTACACCTTCGACACCACCACTTGTCTTTGTGTCCAAGTGTCGGATCGTCTCCGAGGGTGAGTACCTCGACCGAATGGCTACAACTCAGCCCGACATGCCATCGCAGCATCAACCGTGGCACTACGACCCCGCTTCTGACTCGTCGGGCGGCGAAACCGGTCCCCGGCTCTGCGCTGGTGCTACGACACGTCGCTCATCGTCGATCAATCGAATCGGAGAGGTTGGCTAGCAAACTGTCCACTGCTTCCTTGTCGTATCCGCGTCGTGCAGACCGGAACGTTGCCAGGTGATCGCCGCTGAAACGACCGACTCTCCGATTCGCGCTTTGGCGGACAACCTGGCGAGATGGTCGTCCACGTCTGAGATCACGTAGCCCCCTTTCTGCCGGCCAAAGCTGACCCCCTCGATCTCCCCGACGATGCCTGGCGCTCCCGCTACGGCCAATCGGCGGCCCGAGCCAGGGAGAACCTGTTACTACCCGCAGGTAAAGTGACGTCGTACTTCATCCAGAGGAGC
>PKWD01000422.1 GCA_003131945.1 Acidimicrobiaceae bacterium | reverse complement strand
CCTCGGGGCCGAGGAATTGGCGGCCTTGGCCGTCATACCGGACGAATCGGTGACGGCCCTGGCGTCGCTGGCCCACGAGGTACGCCTGGCCTGGTGCGGGCCCGAGGTCGAAGTCGAGGGGATCCTGTCGGCCAAGACCGGGGGATGCCCCGAGGACTGCCACTTCTGCGCCCAGTCCTCGCGGTTCGAGACCCCGGTGAAGGCCACTCCTTTCCTCGACACGGCCGAGGTGCTGGCCGCGGCGGCCGAGGTGAAGGCGGTGGGGGCCACGGAGTTCTGCATCGTGCTGGCCGTCCGGGGCCCCGACGAACGCACCCTGGAGCGGATCCTCGAGCTGGTACCGCTCGTGCGGGCGACCGGTCTCAACGTGGCCGTCTCGGCCGGCATCTTGACCGGGGACCAGGCCGGCCGCCTGGCCGCCGGGGGCGTCCACCGTTACAACCACAATCTGGAGACAGCCCGGTCGTTCTTCGGCCAGGTGGTCACCACCCACACCTGGCAGGAGCGGGCCGCTACCTGTCGGCTGGTGAAGACCAAGGGGATGGAGCTGTGCTGCGGNNCCAGCGGGTCGAGCTGCTCCTGCAGCTGCAGGAGCTCGGTCCCACCGAGGTCCCGGTCAACTTCTTGAACCCCCGCCCGGGGACCCCCTTCGCCGACCGGCCCATGGTCGGGGCCTGGGAGGCCATCCGCTGGATCGCCATGTTCCGGCTGGCCCTGCCCGGGGTGATCCTCCGCTACGCCGGCGGCCGCGAGGTGACGCTGCGCGACCTGCAGGCCATGGGGATGACATCGGGCATCAACGCCCTGATCGTCGGCAACTATCTCACCACCCTCGGCCGGTCGACCGACGAGGACATGGCCATGCTGGCCGACCTGCGCATGCCGGTGGGTGCCCTCACCGGCGCCCTCTGAGGTGCCGGCACCAACCTTCTGCCTCGGCTGTGGACACCCGGTTTCGGAGTGCGCGGGATGCGGGCGCCCGCTCGACCCACCGCGGTTCTGCCCGACCTGCGGACGGCGCATGACCGTGGCCGTGACCCCGGGCGGCTTCCGGGCCACCTGTCGCCATCACGGCCGGATCACCGTGTCGTAGTCGGCTCCCAACGCATGCGGGCGTCGGGCTGCCCCTCCTCGTTGTCGCCGTCGGTCAGGGTGACGTCGCGCCATCCGTGGGAGGCGTAAAGGGCACGGGCCCGCGTGTTGCGCTGGAACACCCACAGATCGAGCCCCGACGGTGATGTCTCTTTGGCCCACTCGATGAGCCGGGTACCGATGCCGGCGTTCTGGGCCCGCGGATGGACGTTCAGGTGCTCGAGCCACGACCGGCGCACGGCGGCGAAGCCGACGATCGCCCCGTCTCCGAGAGCGACCTCGACCCGGGCCGTCAATACCAGATCGAAGATGAAGCGCGCCGTCTCGTCGTCGGTGTGGAGATGGGGGAGATAGGTCATCGCCCGCCGAGCGGCCAAAAAGACGCCGGTGACGGCGGGGGCGTCATGACCGGTGGCGGCGCGCAGGGTCACCCCGGTCATGCCACAATCATGGCGTGGACCGTATCGGGGTGGCCGACACGATGTTCGCCCGGTACGACATGGGCGCCGAGGCTGTCGACGAGTTGAAGCAGTGCGAGCTCTACGGTGACCGCTTCGAGATACGACGCCGGACGGTGCCGGGTGTCAAAGACCTGGGGGTGGCCTGCAAGAAGCTCATCGAGGAGGAGGGCTGCGCCATCGTAGTGGCTCTCGGGATGCCCGGGCGCGCCGCCATCGACCAGGTCTGCGCGCACGAGGCCTCCCAGGGCATCATGCTGGCCCAGCTCCTCACCAACACCCATGTCCTCGAGGTCTTCGTCCACGANNAACGCCTACTGGATGCTCTACGAGCCCGACCAGCTCACCCGCCGCGCCGGACAAGGTGTGCGTCAGGGATACGGGGACGCCGGCCCCATCGCCACGCCGACGCTCTGAGGCCCCCCGCGGCGGCGTCAACGCCGCCGAGCTCTACCCGAAGCCGATGCCCATGTCCGGGCGACGACCGTCGGGGCGGTCGAGACCGATGCCGCGGCCGGCCAACAGGCGGGACAACTCGGCGCTGCCGGCGTCGCCACGGCGCTGCCCCCTATGAGCGCCTCGCCCGAGCTCTCTCGAGGGCACCTGGTGGCGGCGTTCGGCCACTCCCGGCCCCTGGTGCTCGCCCCGCTGTCGCTGTTCGGGGGCCAGGTATTCGAGCAGCCGGTCGGCCGCCTCCTCGACAGCCGGAACCGGCGCGCCGCCCGGAAGGGCCCGTCCCCAGGCGGCCACCACGTCGCGACGGGTCACCGTTCGGCGCAGCCCGCCGAGCGCATGGATGGCGGCGGCGGGGAGCTCCGGTTGCTCGAGGGCCGACGCTCGAGACACCGACAGACGCGGCGCCCGGTCGAGCACCGCCTCCAACCGTCGGGGACCGAGGCCGACGGTGAGGGCACGGTCCTTCCACTCGGGTCGCAGGTCGTCGGCCCCGAGATGCAGATCCTTGTCGGCCCGGGTGACATGGGCCGCCACCGTGTGGGCCCTTCCGCTCTTCACCTGGCGCTCGGCCAGGTGGGTGGCGATCTCGGCCGCCCGGCGGGAGAACTCCCGGCGCGCCTCGGGCGAGATACCGACGATGTCAGCGCGTCCGCGGTCGGGTGGATCCCAGACCAAGCCGAGCGAACGGGTGAGCTCGTGGCGCAGATGGGAGTGGTAGAGGGCGTCGGCAGCCGAGGCATGGGCGTAGACGCCACGGCCGTCGAGCGCGCTCCAGGTGCCTTCGGGACCGCGACCGAGGTTGGCCACCACGACGTGGGTGTGGAGATGGGGATCGAGAGCTCGGCTCATGCGGTGGAGGAAACCGACGGCGGCCACTCCGTCGACCTCCGTGGGCACGGGCCGCGGGGCTTCGCCGCGGCGGCGGACGGCCAGCGCGTGACGCTCGACATAGGACATGACCGCCCCCACGGCGCCGGCATGGCCGGCGGCGACGGCGTGGGACACGTCGGGGTCTCCGAGCGCGTGGAGCAGGCTCACCGACTTGGGCGCCGAGAAGGTCATGTCGAAGCCGGCCACCGTCACCCGGTGCCGGCTCGTCCCGAGGACGTGGCGGGTGCGGGGATCCGCCCCCGAGAGCACGGCTTCGAAATCGGCCGCCTCGACGGTGCCCGACAGCCGCCACGCCGGTGGGCCCGAGCCCATCCACCGTCCCGACGCCTCGATGCCGGTACCCGATCCGTCGGCCACCTCGAGGTAGTAGGCGCCACCCCCGGACCTGACCTTCGACACCCGCAGCACGGCCGCCACCATGGGGGTGCGACCTGCCGCCGACGTTGCCCGAAACCTCTCCCGGTCCCGAGGTCGCTCCTCAGGACCTCCCGGTGCCCGACCCCCGGTAGCGGTCGAGGAGCCGGGCGGCGGCCAGGCGGCCGGACGCCACCAGCTCCGGGGGTCCGAGGACTTCGGCGTGCGGACCGAGACGGAGCAGGAGTCGGTCGAACCACACCGTGCTGGCCACAGCCAGGCGGATGACGGTGCGCCCGTCGGCAAGCTCGTCCACCCCCAGATTGGGCAGCGCGTCGGTCAGCCACAACCCCCCGTCGTCGACGGCCACCCGGGCCACGACGGCGTCGGGCCCGGGGACGAACGCCGCCTCGCTCACGCCACCACTGCGCTCGTCCGGCGTCCCCGAGCCGGCATCGGGCCCGCCCTGTGTCACCTGCTCTCCGGTGAGTCGGACCGAGAGGACCCGGTCGACGCGGAAGCGGCGCATGTCGCCGGCGCGATGGCAGTAGCCGCCCATGTACCAGCGACCGTCGATGACCACGACGCTCAGAGGGTCGACGACCCGCAACGATTCCTCGTCGCTCGACACCGAGTAGTAGCCGAGCTCGATCTGGGCGCCGGTCGCCACCGCGTGGCGCAGCTCGGCCAGGTACGGGGGCTCCCCCAGATCGATCCGCAGCCGGTCCCGGTCGCCGAGGACGGCCTCGAGCTTGTCGAGCCCGCGGGCCAACGAACCTTCGGGATCGGCTCCGGGCACCGCTTCGATGGCGCGGGCAGCCGTGGCCAGCGCGAAACCCTCGGCGGCGGTGAGCCGTCGGGGACGGGCCAACTCGGGGCCCAGGTTGGCCACCACCTCTTGCTCGTCGACCATGATCTCCATGAGTTGGTCCGGTGTGTAGGGGGGCAGGCCACAGCAGGCGGCGAGCTCCAGGTCGGCGATGAGCTCGTCGGGGCTGAGGCCGAAGCGCTCGGCCAGCTCGGCCACCGGCGCCCGTCCCTGGCGGGCCAAACAGGTGAGGACGGCGAGCAGCCGGTGCAGCCGGTGGCCGGCGTCGGCCCGCGCCGGCATCTAGTCGACCACCCGGGCGCCGGCGGCGGTGGCTTCGAGCCACGACACCATGGCCCGGCGGACGCTGTCGGGCGCCAGCACTTCGGCGTGCTCACCCAGCTCGAGGACCCACGAACGCAGCGCGGCGATGTTCGTGACCTCGAGACGCACCACCACGGCCCCGTCGGCGCGCCGGTCACAGACCTTGGCTTCACCAACCTCGGCCACCACCAACGGGGCCAGACCGGCGTCGACGAGTACGTCGACGCCGACGACCTCCTCCTCCCCCATCCGCCAGGGCTCCTCGGGGAGGGCGGCGGCGGGGTCGAAGGAATCGGGCATCTCGGCCGAGCCCGGTTCTCCGACGGTCGCAGAGCCCTCCATGCGGTCGACCCGGAATGTCCGCGACGCCTCTTTGTCGAGGTCGAAGCCGACCAGGTACCACCAGCCGCCGCGGAACCGCAGCAGGGCGGGGGCCACGTGACGCTCGTCGCCGCGGTAGTGAAAGGTCACTGCGGCCCGTCGGCGCACGGCGTCGTAGAGCACGGGCAGAGCGGGCAGAGCGGCCAGATCGGCGAAGGGGCGGACACCGGCCGAGGCCGGCAGTCCCAGGCGCCACAGCGCATCGCGGCCGCTAGGATCGCCCAGGTGAACCCCGGCGACGGCAAGGTTCAGAGCCGCTTGTTCGTCCGGTGCCAGATCCAGGGCGGGAAGATAGAAGTCGTCGGGACGGATGATGTACCCGGCCTGCTCCCGCCCGTCGATGGGCACCGCCGTCACCTCGACCCCACCGTCGCGCAATGTCCGCTTGTCGCGCTCGAAGGCCTGCCGGCGGGCCTCGCCTTCGGCCGGGTAACCGGGAACCTCGGCGGCGATCTCGCGCAGCGGCTTCGGTCGTTCGTCGCGCAGGAGAACGAGCACCAGATCTGTGAGACGCTCGAGCCGGTCCACCATCGGCGCCAGCGTAGGCGGCCCGGCCCTGCGCCCCGGCGGGAGGCGACGGCCTGGTGACGGGCCCGTACTCCTTCCACCTCCACCTCCTCGCCTGGCTCTGTGTCGCCGCCGTCGGCGTCGGTTACGGCGTGGCCGTCCACCGGGTGACCCGGTCGTCACGAGCCGGGACATCGCCGACGCGCCGCCAGCGGTGGTATCTCGCCGGTGGCCTGCTGGCCCTCGTCGTGGCCCTCACCTGGCCGGTGGCCGACCTGGCCGCCCACTGGTCGCTCACCGCCCTTCTCGTCCAACGACTGCTGTTGACCCTCGGGGCCGCTCCCCTGCTCGTCATGGCCCTCCCGTCACCGTTCATCGCCGCTCTCACACGACCGGCCCCCGTCGACCGCGCTCTCGAGGTCCTGACCCGTCCCGTGGTCGCCGTCGTCGCCTTCACCGTCATCGCCGTGGGCACCCTCCTGCCCCCCGCCGTGGCCGCCCAGGCCTCGTCGGGGATCGTCCGCCTGGCCGTGGACGCCCTGCTCCTTTTCGGCGGGGCCGTGCTCTGGGGTCCCGTGCTGCGCAATATCCCGGGGGCCAGCCGACCCTCGCCCGTGGGACTGGCCGCCTACCTGTTCGTGCAGTCGGTCGTCCCCGGCTTCCCGTCGGTCATCTATGTCTTCGCCCACCATCCGCTGTATCCCGCCTTCGCCCACGCCCACGCCGCCATCGGCTTGTCCGCCGTCGGCGACCAGCAGTTGGCCGGGGTGGTGGCCAAGGTGGCGACGTTGCCCGTGCTGTGGACCGTGGCCTGGGTGGCCCTCACCCGCGGGGCGAAGGCGGACGCGGCGGGCACCGACACCGCTGTCCTCACCTGGGCCGAGGTCGAGCGCCAGCTCGAACGGGCCGAAAGACTGGAGAAACGCCCACCGCGGCGCCATCCCCGGCGCGTCTCCCCCATCCCGCGCCTGAATTTCGGCTCGGAGACCGACGGGACGGCCACGGCCCTCGGACCGCCGCCCTCCGAGCGGCCCGGGGACGCACCGGGTCCGTAGTCCGCCGGACGCCGCGCTACAGAGGATGACCGAAGCGCAAGGGCTGGGTCAGGCGCACGACGGTGCCGAGTAGTCGATTCTGCGGCTCGGAGACGATGACGATGGCATAGCGACCGACACTGCCGACGGGTGGTGGACCGAGTGGACGTTCGACCTGACCGACCTTGTAGACCCCTCGGTACGACACGGCGCAGACGTTGTGCACCGTCTTGCCGGCGACGGCCGACAACTCGGCGCGTAAGCGCAGATCAGCACCGATCAAGGAGAACGACACCGGTCGGACCCCGGCGAAGGTGCCGCGATCGTGCACCGCATCGGCGGCGATGGCCAGGGCCTCGAAACAGGGGCTGGCGTTGGTCCCCAATGTGTCGCGCGCCGATGTGCATCCCGACAACGACAGCAGAAATGAGCACAGCGCCAGCGCCGCCAGGCCACGCCGCAGGGACGTGACCCACCGGCTCCGGGGCCGATGGAGCGATGTCACGGTGTCACCTCCGCCCTGTCGTCCATCATGACCTGCGGCAGGGACCCGGCGCGTCGATCGGACCAGGCCATGGCGCCAACGGTGGCCCAGCCGATGGGTAGTCCGATCCAGAAGCTCAGGATCCGGTAAAGGAGCACGGCCGCCACCGTCGAGGTCTCCACGCCCCCGAAAGCCACCAGGGCGATGGTGAGACTGCCCTCCACCACGCCCAGCCCGCCCGGTGTGATGGGCAGATTGGCCGCCAGCTGCCCGGCGCCGTAGGCGAGGAGGAGTCCTTTCCATGGCACCCCCACACCGAGGGCCACATAGGACACGGCCAGGCAGCCACAGTCCAAGACCCAGTTGGCCAAACCCAAGCCGGCCACCGCCGCCAGCCCCGATCCGGTCAGCGTGACGGTGGTCACGCGGAGGATGATGCTCTCGATCTGCTCATCGAGATCGTCCCCCGGCCAGTGCAGCCAGCGCCTGCTCGTCTGGACGGCGCCGGTCACCAGCCACACGATGGCGCGGCGCTGAACGAACAGGACCCCCAAGGCCAGGGCGGCGATCAGGACCCCGACCGTGACACCGATCAGGTCGAGTCCGGCCCCTTCGGCACCGGCGATGGCCACGCCGACGGCGGCGACGACAGCCAGGGTCACCGAGGCGCACACGAACACAGCCCCGAGCGTCCAACCGGCCAAGGCCCCGTCGGCACCGCGTCGGCGGTACTGGCGGAAGGTGTACACCGCCGAGACGAGCGGACCGGCGGGCATCGAGTTGGCGATGGCGGTGGAGGCGAGGGTCACGGCGGTGAGACGTCCGAGGGACATGTCCACGCCGCCGGCCCCCAGAAGACGACGTTGGACGAGGGCGAAAGCGACGTAGGAGCCGAGCTCGACCACCGCCGCCACCAGGAGCCACTGCCAACGGAGATGGGCGAGGTAGTGCGACGCACCCGACAACTCGCCGCGCCGGCCGGCCACCACCCACAGCACCAGCGCGGCCAGGGCGATGCCGGCGATGAATTTGATCCACGGCCAGGCGCGCCCGAACGGGCGGCGACGGCCGGGGCGCGCCGTCACGCCGAAGCCGGCTCCACGAGGATCTTCACCTGTTCATCGGGTCGGGCCAACGCGTCGAAGGCGCCGGCCACCCCGTCGAGGGCCACCGCCCCGGTGACCATGGGGGCCACATCGACGTCGCCTTCGGCGATGGATCGGAGAGCCCCGGCAAACTCGTCAGTCGAGTAGGCCAGTGCGAACTGGATGGATAGCTCCTTGGCGATGGCGAAGAAGGGCACCACCTGGTCGGCCTCCATACAGACGCCCACGACCGTGATCCGGGTGCCCGGGGGCACGTCACGTATGAGCCCCTGGAGCATGCCGGGCACGCCCACCGCCTCGAAGGCGACGAGAGGACGGCGACCGTCGAGTCGTCGCCAGGCCTCTACCGCCGGTTCGCGGCGGGGGTCGACCGCCTCGGTCGCCCCCATCGTGAGAGCGAGCTCCCGGCGCATGGGGGAGAGGTCGGCGGCCACGATCATCTCCACACCGGCCAAGCGCAGACCGGCGATCACCGCCAATCCGACGGGCCCGCATCCCACCACCACAGCACCGTCGCTCGGAGCCGCCCCCGACTTGGCCACGGCGTGCATGCCCACGGCCAAGGGCTCGGTCAGGGCCGCCTGTCGGGCGTCGAGACCATTCGGGACCTCGAGCATGAGGGGTGCGGCGAGGAGCATGTACTGGGCGAAGCCCCCGGGGTAGTCGTTGCTGTAGGCCAGCTGGTGCACACCGGCGGCCGACAGCAGGATGGGAACCGAGACGACGAGGGCGCCGGGGGGCGGTCCCGTGGTGTCGGGACCCATCTCGAGCACCTCGCCGCAGAACTCGTGGCCCATGATGATGTCGCGCGAAGGGTCGACCTGCATGGCGGCGATGCCACCGAGTTCGCCCATCGACGGCAGCAACTCGTCGGTCATGGACGCCATCTGGTCGGCGTGACGTAGGAAATGGAGATCGGACCCGCAGATCCCGCAGGCCAGGTTCCGGACGAGGACCTGGCCGAGCTCGGGACGGGGGTCGGGAACGTCGTCGATCACCAGCTGGTGGTCCCGCATGACGCACGCTCTCATGATCCCCTCCCTCGTCGCGACAGATGGTGGCACACCGGCCGCCTCCATTCCCTACCATGGCGTCCAGTGGCTCGCCCCCCCGTCATCGGTGCCGACGTCGGTGCCCCGGCCCCGGGACCCGCCGACGGCCGCCGGGTTCAGATCCCGGTTCCGGCGTCGGAGGCCCTGTCCACCGTGCCGCTGCGGGCCCACGTCCCGGGCACGGTCAGAAGCGGAGTGCGCGACCTGGGCGGACGAACGGTGGTGTTCGCTCAATCGGTCTCGGGACACCACCGCGGGGCGCTCACGGGCGCCGACGGCGCCACCATCGCCGGGGCCGCCCGGATGGCCCTCGACATGCGCCNNCCGCCGCCGTCGTGGCCTGCTCCGGCCGGGTCCCGGTGCTCGCCGCCGTCACCGGACCGGCCATCTCGGGCCCGGCGCTGCTCCTCGGGCTGGCCGACATGTCGGTCATGACACTCGACGCATTCGCCTTTTTGTCGGGGCCCGATGCCGTGGAGGGATTCACCGGGGTCCGTGTGTCCTTGCACGATCTCGGGGGCTCGGCCATGCATGCCACCGCCAGTGGCCTGTGCGCGTTGATGGCCCCCGACGAATCGGACGTGCTCGATCTGGTCGGTGCTGTGCTGTCCTATCTTCCCGACCACACCGACGCCGAACCTCCACTGCGGTGGAGCGACGACCCGCCCGAGCGGTCGGTGCCGGAGCTACGCGAGATGATCCCGGCTTCGAGCACGGCCTCCTACGACGTGCGCCACATCATCNNACCTCAGCTGGTGACGGCGCTGACGAGCGTGGGGGGCATGCCGGTCGGTGTCGTCGCCAATCAACCTCGGGCCATGGCCGGGACGCTCGACATCCCGGCATCACAGAAGGGCGCCCGTTTCGTGCGCTTCTGCGACGCCTNNTCTACGCCTACGCCGAGGCCACCGTGCCCCGGGTGTGCCTCGTCCTGCGCAAGGCCTACGGCGGCGCCTACATCGTCATGGACTCCAAGGGCATCGGCAACGACATCTGCCTGGCCTGGCCCTCGGCCCAGATCGCCGTCATGGGCGAGCGCGGCGCCGTTCAGATCCTGCACCGCGGCGCCGACGCCGACGAGATCCGCCGCCTGGAGGCCACCTACGCCGAGGAGTTCCTCACGCCGTGGGTGGCCGCCGAACGGGGATTCGTCGACGAGGTGATCGACCCCGCCGACACGCGGGTGGGTGTGCATCGAGCCCTCACGCTGCTGGCCACCCGGACCGAGCACCTGCCCGGTCGCAAGCACGACGCCGGACCCCTATAGAACGGCGCGCCGTCGTCCACTCTCGGCTCAGTTCACACCGGCGTTGGCGTAGCTCGTCCCCCAGTTAAAGGCGGCGCCGGCGTTCTCCGGGAAGTTCGCCTTGCAGTTCGTTCCTCCGTTCACCTTTTTGGCATAGAAGGTGCCGGGATTGCTGGCACCAGATTGAAACCCGGCGCCCGAAGCCGCCGTGTTGAATCCCGTCGACGCAATACCGGTGGCGTTCGGGGTCGTGTTCAGCTGTACAACCCACCAGCACGTGCTGCTGCTCTTGCTCAGGGCCGCCAGGATCACGCCCTTGGCGTCACTTGTAGAGGCGACATCGACAGGGTTGACGCTGACTTGGTTCGTCCCCGCCGCCACAGAGGCGTTTGACGCGCTCCATGCAAACTCTGGTGCCGCCGTCACCAAGGCGGCCGAGATCCCGGCGTACGTCTGGTTGTTGCTTTGATACGACGCCGACGCCTCGGTGAGGGCGTTCGTAAGATTCGACTGAGCGGAACGGTCGTTGGCCGAGCCCGTCACCCCGAGGAAGGTCGGAATGGCGATGGCAAGCAAGATGGCAATGATGAGCAAGACCACCATGAGCTCGATTAGGGTGAACCCGGCTTCAGCAGCCGCCTCACCTTCAAGCTCGGCGGCCTGCGCGTCGCGGAGACGGCGCAGCACGTGTTGAAACATTGGATCCTCCTACATAGGCAATAGCTATCGACTTAGCCATCGGCACGATGCCGGGTCGCCTTTAGCAGAGGATGGACAACACTCTTGACATTCCCTTCGGACGAGAGTTCAGACATGTATCTGGCACCCCGCCGACGATGTCCGCCACATCCCTCACAGCTTCTCCTGGCAGCGGATGTGAACCCATAGATGGAAGACCCGCGTCCTCAGGTCGTTGTGGCGTCCGAGGAGGCACAGACGTTCTTTTCGCCCGAGCTGTAGAAGATGTTCCCACTCATGTCAAGCGTGTACCCCGCCGTCGCCGGCGACACTGCCTGGCCGCCACTGGCAACGGCACCGCCGGTGACCGAAATCGTCGTCACGGTGAAGATCCGAGGGAACGTGTTCAGTCCTTGAAGGAATGAGATCATCTGCCCGTAGGTACCCTCCAGAGTCAGGGCGACGGTCACCGGCGTCACCCCGCCCTTGGCCCCTCCTGATGCCGCCGTGACACTGATGTTCGGGGTATTGGGGTCGCCGCTCGCCACTGCCAATGCGCTGACCTGATTGAAGAAGCTGTCAACACTTGGTGTGCCGGGGATCTCCGTGAGGTTCGTCGTGAGCTGCTGACAATTGGCCCCAAGTTGCGTTTTCTCCCGACGGAGAGTGGCAATCCTGACCTGAAGACCGCTCTCCTGGCTTTGTAGCTGCGTCTGCATGGCCTGGAGCTTCGCCAAATGGCTACCCTCGGGAGAGATCCAAGCGGCATAGACGATGAGAGCGAGAACCAGAGCGCCCACGCCTGTGATCACGGGGACGCGGAAGCGCTTCAGCTGTTCCATCAGTACTTTCCGTTCTTCGAGAGGGTGGCGCCACTCGTAAGTGACAGCGTGGACGAGAAATTAATGGCGGTATCGGCACCGGACGGTGCATCGGTGACCGGGCTTACTTGAGGCGGATAGAACATCGTCGAACTGGTGATGTTGTCGATCCAGCTCGCCACTGGCGTGAAGTGGTCAGCCTCTGGGAACGTACCGCCCACGGTGAGAGTGACCGTTCCGACGGACGCGGATGGAGTGGTTCCGATTGCAGTCGAGGGAGTCGTGGCGCTAGATGCTGATCCGCCAGCCGCCGTCGAGGACCCAGAGGTGCCCGAGAATGCGGTCAGGTTTAAACCTGTCGGCGTGGCCTTGCTGAGTTCCGCCACCACCGCAGACCAATCGACGGCCGCAACCGTGATCTGACTCACCTGAGTTTTGGAGGTCTGAAGTTCGTCGGTAGCCGCGACGACCTTGTCGTACGTTGGGATCTGGGCATTCAGTGAGGCCACACTGGTACTCAGGGTGTTGACACCACTCTGAGCGCTGTGCACCCGGAGAAAGGCCAATGCGCCAAAGGCGATGAGCGCCAGAGCGACTACGGCAGCGGCTACGAATGCGTAGCGCTGGACCTTGCGAAGGAACAGACGTTGAAGAACCTCTGGTGGGACCAAATTGAAGTTGCGTACCGCGGCATTCGATTCAGGGAGCGCCAAACCAATCGGAGAAGCCAAGACGGGGTCGATCGATGCCGCCTGCTCGGGTTGAAGATCGAGGCCTGACACATCGAGACGTGCGAGTGGTGACACTGCCTGGACGGGGATGCGTACTTGTGCCTGTAGCTGGGGAATCAATCCCCGCAGCAGCGATCCCCCGCCGGTGACAAGGATCCGGACGATCGGTGCGCGCCCTTGGAGCGAGGCGAAGTACTGGATGGAGCTCCGGATCTCTCCGACCAGTCCTTGGATGCTGGCCTGGACCGCGTACTCTGCCGCCTGGGCCTGCGCGGACCCCTCTCCCAGGCGGAGCTTGATTGCTTCGGCGTCGGCGTGGGGAAGATCGAGAGCCGCCGCAATGGCCGCTGTCGCCTCACTGCCACCGGTGCCGATAGTTCGGACGAACTGGGGACGCCCTTCTTGGTGGACGACAACGACGGTCAATCCGGCACCGACAGACACGATTCCTTCTGGTTCATCGGACGGATGTTCGCTATCGGCGAGTGCACGCACCAAGGCGGACGAGACGAGATCCACTCCTTGGACATTCAGGCCAGCCTGCTCCACCGCCGCGACGACGCCGTCGACCAGCTCCCGGTGTGCCGCGGCGACGAGAACTCGTCGGGTAACACTGCCGTCGTCTGCCGTCTGGTCACCCAATAGCTGTGTCGAAAGAATGGTCTTGTCGACCGGAAAAGGAATGACCTCCTCCGACTGAAATCGCACGGCACTTTCGACTTCGTTGTCCGGGACCCAGGGGAGGTCGAGCTCACGTGTGATGACGCGCAAACCAGCTATGCCGACGACCACGGACTGCGAGACGAAGCGCCCATTGTGCCAGAGGCGACGAATGGCGTCGGCCACCGCCCGGACGTCCTGGACCTCACCATCGACGATAGCCCCAGGGGGGAGCCCAACCTGACCGAAGGCCACCAGCTTGGGGCGACCCGAGCCGAACTCTAGCTCCGCCGCGCGCACTGCGCTGGTCCCTATGTCAAGTCCTACGACTTGTTGCATCCGACACTCCCTTTTCGTGCGTGACTGCATTCTCCAGCGGTTAGCCGCGGCAAAATGTGCTTCGTATTCTCGCCATGGCTGATCTTTGGTGTTGGATCTGCAGTCATGCGGACACCGACTCCACGATGAGCCGCGGTGACTCGCGTTCCCGCGTCACGATGGACAGACCGTTCGACTCTGAAAAGACTGGCGCACGGCTTGAACGCAGCCCGGTGGCAAGCACCACAAGAGTTCCGACCGTCATAATGGACCACCACGGGAACTCTCCGAGGTGCCATTGCGCAATGATGGTGGTTCCCACGGCGACCAAAACGGCCAGAGCCAGTCGGACCCGGCCGAGACGGGCCGCCACCACCATGCCGATGGCCAGCGCTGGCCAGATGTAGAAAGCCACCATGACCGATTCGGTAAAGCAACGAAGTGCCAACGCCATCGCCGCTGCGGCGACGATTAACTCAGGCCGTTGGCGCCAGCGCCGTGCCAACCAACCGAGGCAACACGCCAGGATCACGGCGAGAACTCGTCCCGGACCAGCGGCCACAGCCAGGTCCCGGCCAGTGCCGCCGAGGACCGGCGCCAACGCCGTCCACGGCGTTGCGTGATCGAGATTCGGGTAGTTCGGCTGGTCGAGCAGAGCGTGAGTGGTGGCGTGAAACTCCGAAACCAGGGGTGTCAATATGAGGAAAAACGCAGGAGCAGCCCCGCGGACTGCCAGGCCGGCTGCCCGCTGACGACCGCCCAGGGCCAGCAGTACCGGGAACATGAGTACCACAAGGGGCTGTGTGGCCAGGGCTGCTCCGAACAGCCAGCCGACGCCTATCCAGCGTCCGTCGAGTGCGAAGACCAGTGCGTATAGGGCAAGCCCAACGGCGACAGCGTCCTCGGGGTGTCCCCAAATCACCGACACGTTCCACAGTGCGGCCGCTTCGGCCACGCACAGCACAGCACGTCGCCCCCGACTGACCCCGAGACGCTCGGCTAGGGCGTCTGAGGCGAACAGTGCGATTCCGCTCAGAAGCAACGACGCCGGCCCCAAGATCAACCAGGCCGTTGGGTGAAGAACGAACTTGGGGAACGATTCGGAAAATCCCAGAGCACCCGTAAGCATGGCCACGGGTGCCAGCACGACGAGGATGCCGGGAAAGGTCACGAGCGCGGTACCCGCACCGTAGACACCACCTAGGTCTCCCCACCCGACGAAGTGCGCAGCACGGTACGTCGCCCACAAATCGCCGGGAGTGACCCAGTACGGGTGATGCCGAACGACCGGCCCCCACAGGAGCGAGAACGCCATACCGATCATCACGAACGCGACGGTCACGGCCAAAGGCCACGCCCGGCGCCGTAGGCGCGAGACGCTGCGAATCGCCAGCGAACTAGTGTCCATGACGGTCTCCATGATGCGACGGACTCCTGTTCAGCTCGTCGGGACGTGTTTGATGTAGTCGAACATCGGCAGGTACATGCTCACGACCATGAGGCCGACCATGGATCCCATGGCCACCGTCAGGATGGGCTCGAGCAGGGAGGTGAGATTGTTGACGGTTGCCTCCACCTCGGCGTCATAAAATTCGCCTACCTTGCGGAGCATGTTGTCGAGGGCACCGGTCTGCTCGCCGACCTCGATCATTTGCGTCACCAGCGGAGGAATGACGTCTTCGTGTTCACGCAGCGTGTCGGCCAAGTTGCGCCCCTCGCGCACTCCCGCCTTCGCTTCCAACAGCGCGTCTCCGACGATCCGGTTGCCCGCGGTTCCGGACACAATGTCGAGTGACTGCATGATGGGCACACCGGACTGGGTGAGCGACGCCAGGGTGTGCGAGAAGCGGGCGATGGAGACGTTGTGGATCAGTTTTCCGAATATGGGCGGCTTGAGCTTGAAGGCGTCCCACTTGTGGCGGCCACCTTCGGTCTGGATCCATTTGCGGAACAAGACGACTCCCACGATGAGCACAGCCACGATGACGACGGCGAATGGGCTGAGAACAATGTGGGAGATATTGATCATGATCTGGGTCGGTAGCGGCAGCTTGGCTCCCAACGATTTGAAGAGCTTCGAGAAGACCGGCACGATGAAGATCAGGAGCGCCAGGAAGATGATCACCATCACCGACAGCACCACCGCCGGGTACGTCATGGCCGATCGGATCTTGCGGTTCAGCGCTGCTTGCTTCTCCATGGTGGAGGAGAGGTCGAGCAGGACCGAGTCCAGATTTCCGCCCGCCTCGCCCGCCTGCACCATGGTGACGAACAATGGGTTGAAGATCTTGGGGAACTTGGCCACCGCGGTCGACAGCGACGAGCCCCGCTCGACCTCTTGGAGCACCTCGCCCAGAACCCGAGCCAGCTCCTTGTTCTGCGTTTGTGTGGAGAGCAGTCCGAGAGCACGAACCACCGACAGACCCGAGTCCACCATGGTGGCCAGTTGCCGGGTGGCGACGGCGGTCTCGGCCAGCTTGACCCGGTTGGAAAAACCGGGGATGTTGATCTCCTTGCGCACGTTGACGCCCGACTTGGGGGTGACGGCAACCGGCATGTAGCCCATCTCGCGCAGCTTCCCCACCACGAGGGCGAGGCTGTCGCCCTCGAGCTGTCCCTGCACCAGATTGCCGGAACGGTCCCGGACCTTGTAGTCGAATGTCAATGCCATGGCCGGCTCCTACGAATTGAGGTGACTGCGGAGGTCTTCTTCGTTGCGGCATCGGTCGAGAGCGACGCCTTCGGTGATGCGTCCCTCCTTCACCAGCTTGGCTAGGCCCTGGTCCATCGTGGACATGCCGTACTGGCTACCCGTCTGCATCAGCGAATAGATCTGGTGGGTCTTGGCGCTTCGGATCAGATTGCGGATGGCCGAGGTGCACACCATCACCTCGCAACAGGCGGCACGTCCGGTGCCTTCGGCATCGGGCACCAGCTGCTGGGTTACCACGCCTTCGAGCGCTCCGGCCAGCATCGTCCTCACCTGTTCCTGCTGCGTGGTCGGGAACACGTCGATGATGCGGTCGATCGTCTGTGGCGCGTCCTGGGTGTGCAGGGTGCCGAAGACGAGGTGACCCGTCTCGGCCGCCGTCAAGGCCATGGAGATCGTCTCGAGGTCACGCATTTCACCGACGAGGATCACGTCCGGGTCTTCACGAAGCACCCGGCGCAGTGCCTCGGCGAAAGACATGGTGTCCTGACCGAGCTCTCGTTGGTTGACGATCGACCTTTTGTGGTTGTGCAGGAACTCGATGGGGTCCTCAACAGTCACGATATGCAGCGGCTTGGTCCGGTTGATGATGTCGATCAACGAGGCCAAGGTGGTCGACTTACCCGATCCGGTCGGTCCGGTGACGAGCACCAGGCCCTGCCGGAGTTCTGTGAACACGCGGACCGAGTCAGGGATGCCGAGGGTCTCGAAGGCAGGGATCTCGTGCGGGATGGCACGCAGGACACCGGCCACGGTGTTGCGCTGCTGGAACACGTTCAACCGGAACCGTCCCACCCCGGGGATCGAGTGCGAGGTGTCAAGTTCTTTCTCCGCCTCGAATTTCTCGCGCAACGCCTGAGTCAGGACGCCGAAGATCATCTCGCGGATCGTCTCGTTGTCCAGCTGCGGGCACCCTTCGATGGGTCGGACGGCGCCGTGCAGCCTGATACATCCGGGCATGCCCGCCGTGAGGTGCAAGTCCGATGCCCCCACGTTCGACGCATAGCGCAGGAGATCGTCGAGATGCATGGGCATCGTCGGTTCCGACGTGACCGAAACAGCCCCCTGCTCCGATCCGTTGGTACCCGGGGAAGGCGAATCCGCAGGCCCAGCTCCATTGCTCGAACCATCGGATTGGGTGGTGGCGGCGCGCAGGATCCTCTCGATGGCCATGGGATCACCGAGAACGGGCACGATCTCATAGCCGAGAATTCCCGACAACGCTTGGACGTCCTCGGCGTCGGGCGGATCGGCGAACGCCACCATGAGCCGTTGTCCATCGATGCGGTAGCCGATGGCTCCGTAATCGCGGCCGACGGCGCTCAGCATGGCTTGGACAGCGCCCGGCTCGGGTGGATCGTTCATGAGATCGGCCACCGGCATCTGTGAGATCTGGGAAAGCACCCCTAAGGTGACCTCAGGTGTGGCCACGGCACGCCCGATCACGAGAGCGGTAAACGACGGGCCGCCGGCGCTCGCTTCATCGAAGAGCGGCGTGACGTCGGCCTCGCGGACATAGCCGCCGGCGACCAGCGCCTGAGTGAGTTTCCGGGCCCACTCGACCCGTGTGGCGGCGGACGGACTCATGCCACCACCCTCAATACTTCTTCGAGGGTGGTCTCTCCCTCGAGCGCCTTGCGCAATCCGCTCTGGCGTAGCGTCACCATGCCCTGTTCGACAGCGAGCCTGTGAATGTCATCCGCCGTTCCTCCTTCGATGATCAGGTGCTCGATCCCTTCAGAGACGACGAGCAGCTCGAGCAGGGCCTTCCGGCCCAGATACCCGGTGGTGGAACAGGCCGAGCACCCGACCGCCCGGTAGAGCACCGGGTTGGGCGTGTCGGCGAAGAGCTCTTCGGGCGTCCATCCCGCAGTCACGATCTCGGCCTCCGTCGGCTCATAGGCTTCCCGGCAGTGCACGCAGAGCCGACGGGCCAGGCGCTGGGCCAGGGCTGCTGACAACGCCGAGGTGACCAGGTACGGCTCCATGCCCATCTCGACCAGACGCATCGGCGTGCTGGCCGAGTCGTTCGTGTGCAACGTGGCGAGGACGAGGTGACCCGTGAGTGCGGCCTCGATCGTCATCGTCGCCGTCTCTTTGTCACGGATCTCGCCCACGAGCACGATGTCGGGGTCCGAGCGCAGGATCGACTTCAGGGCCAAAGCGAAGTTCAGGCCGGCACGGATGTTGAGCTGCACCTGGTTGATCCCCTTCAGGCGCAGTTCGACGGGGTCTTCGACGGTGATGATGTTCTTCTCCGGTGCGTTGAGCGCCGACAGGGTGGCATAGAGGGTCGTCGTCTTGCCTGAACCAGTCGGCCCGGTGACGAGGATGGTGCCGTAGGGCTTGGTGTAGATGCCCCGATAGATCTCGAGCAGGTCGTCGTCGAAGCCGAGGTCCTCGAAACCGAGCACGATGTTCGATTTGTCGAGGACCCGCATGACCACCTTTTCCCCGTAGATGGTGGGGAGGGTGGCGATGCGGAGGTCGATCGAGCGACTGCCGACCGTCAACGAGATCCGGCCGTCTTGGGGGAGCCGGTGCTCGGCGATGTTCATGTCCGACATCACCTTGAGGCGGGTGGTGACGGCGGCGGCGATGGCCCGTGGTGCGGTCGAGATGTCGTGCAGGACACCGTCGATCCGGTAGCGGATGCGCAGGTTCTCACCGGTGGGCTCGACATGGATGTCCGAGGCCCGCTCGTTGAGGGCCTGCAGGACCAGAAGGTTCACATACCGGACGATGGGGGCGTCGTCCACCACCGCCTGAAGGTTGCCGAGATCCTCGTCGAAGGTGTCGTCGAAGTCGGAGGCGGCCGATTGGGCCACCTCGTTGGCATCGCCGCCCTGGTGGTACGCACGATCGATGTACGTATTGATCTGCGATCTGGTGGCGACGACGGTGATGAAATTACGACCGATGATGGTCCGCAGGTCGTCCATGGCGAAGACGTCGGTCGGGTTCGAGGCGGCCACCAGCGGTACACCGTCGCGGTTGCCGAAGACGAGGACGTTGTGGTGGCGGGCCGTCGCTTCCGGAAGGTGATAGGCGGCGGCGAAGTCCGTGCTCTGGAGGTCGAGATCGACGAACTCGAGGCCCATCTCCTGGGCCATGCCCCACATCAGGTCGGATTCGTTGACCAACCCTCTGACGGTGAGGATGCGCGCCACAGCCTGGCCGGTACGGTCGCGCTCGGTGAGAACCTCGCGCATCGTCGCCAGGTCCACGCGCCCGCCTTCCACCAGGACCCGCGCCAGGGGGGGGAAGNNCCAGCCTCGTGGCCGGTCGGTTCGGGCGGCGCCACAAACCAGTCGCCTGGTGGCACGGGTTCTACCTGATCCACGCTCGGGGCTTGGATTGATTCTGACCCGAAGGGGCCTGCGGGAGTCGTTGTGTCGCTTGTACCCGGATACGCGGGAACTGGAGGGAGATCGAACACGCTGTCGAACGGCGCCTCCCACACGGCCGGTGCCGGCACGTGCTCGAGCTCGTCGGCCGGGGGGGCCCCGACCGGAGCCGAGCTCAATTCGGAGATGTCGTCGGCCAAAGGGCGCCCGGAAGCAGAAGCACCGTTGGCGGGGCTGCCGTTGGCGGCGCTGACGGTCCCGGCCGACGACCCCGAGGTTTCGAACTGTGGCTCCGTCCGGTACACACGCTCCAGACACGCCTCGATCTGGTCATCGGGGGCCACCACGGCGACGAACTCCCGGCCCATGGTGGCCCGCAGGGTATCGAGGGCGATGATGTCGGTCGGGTCCGCTATGGCCACCACCGGAGCACCGAATTTGCGACCGATGGGAACGACGTGATGGCGACGGGCAACGGCCACGGGCAGCAGGCGCGCCGCGCTGGTGTCAATGTTGTATCGATCGAGATCGACGAACTCCAAGTTGTGATCGCTCGCGAGGAGCCGACCGGCTGCCGCGTCGCCCATGCATGCACCATCGGCACGAACCGAGTGCAGATTGAACAGCGATCTTCCAACCGCTGTCCAGGCACAGGAACCGGCTCGAAGGATCGTGGTGGTACCGTGGCCGCCCGAATGGCCCTCGTGCGCACGGAATGACATCTTCCCTGGTCACGGCCGGTACGGCGAAGGTGGCGAGCACCGGCGCCACGGCGTTGGTGGCGATCAGCATCGGCCGTGGGCCCGTTATCGCTCTCGCCGCCGTGGTTGGTCTCCTCATCGGATCGTTCCTGAACGTGGTGATCTACCGAGTGCCTCGGGGACTCTCCGTGGTCGAGCCCCGCTCGTTCTGTCCCCACTGCGACGCCCCGCTGCTCGCCACGGACAACATCCCGCTGGTGTCCTGGGTGGTGCTCAGCGGACGGTGCCGGAGGTGCCGGGGCCCGATCTCGGTTCGCTACCCCCTGGTCGAGATGGCCACGGGCCTTGTGTTCGCCCTTGTCGGCTGGGGACTCGGCCCCCATTGGGCGGTGGCGGGATTCTGCGCGCTCGCCGGCACCCTCATCGCTCTCGTGGCCATCGAGCGCGACGGGTTCGCACCCCCTTTGTCGGTGGGCCTGGTCGGCACCGCCATCGCTGGAGCTCTCCTCCTCGCTGCCGGAGTGGCCGACCGCCGGTGGACTCATGTCGCCGGCACGGTGATCGGGATTGCCGTGGCCGGTGTCCTGATCGTCGCCACCCGGACCGGCCGTTCGACCCACGAGGTCGAGACATCTCCGTGGATCGCAGCCGCACCGGTTCTGCTCCCGGTGGGTTCCGCACTCGGGTGGCTGGGACCGGCATACGTCGGAGAGGGTCTGGCTACCGCCGCCGTCGCGATGCTCGTGGTCGGCGGCCTCCGCCACGGGCGAAAGGCGCTTTCGCCTGACGCTGATCGGGGCGTACTTTGCCTCGCTCTCGCCGCCGGGGTGGTGGTGGCGACGGTGGTCGCCGTGGCCCTGGGTGCCGGCGTCGGGACCTGAAGGGGGACCCGCTCAGGGAGCGAAGGCGGTCACGAATCCACGGCCGGTGGGAACGATGCCCAGGCGTTCGAGCATGACCTTCAGGTCGTGAGGGTTCGAGGCGGCATTCATCGCTTCACGGAGATCGATCTCACCGTTGGCCAAGAGCTGTACCAGAGCCTGGTCGAACGTCTGCATGCCGTAGTACTCGCCGTCGGCGATGATCTGATCGATCTCCGAGGTCAATAGCGGGTCGGCGATCGCCTGTTGGATACGGCCGTTCACGACCATCACCTCGAGTGCGGGAACCCTGCCCTTTCCGTCGGCTCGGGGGATCAGTCTCTGACAGATGGTTCCGGTCAAGGCACTGGCCAGGCTCAAACGAATCTGACGGTGCTGGTGGGGAGGGAAGAAGTCGACAATACGGTTTATGGTCTCTGTGGCCGTGGTGGTGTGCAGCGTCGAAAACACAAGGTGCCCGGTTTCGGCCGCCGTCAACGCCGTGAACACAGTCTCGGGGTCCCGCATCTCGCCGACCAGGATGACATCGGGGTCCTGGCGAAGTATGACGCGCATGGCACTCGTGAACGTCTCGGTATCGAATCCAACCTCACGCTGGTCAATGGTGGCGCAGGCGTCGGTGTGGAGATACTCGATGGGGTCCTCCACCGTGATGATGTGGCAGGCCCGTGTCTCGTTGATGTGGTTGATCATGGCGGCCAGAGTCGTGGTCTTACCCGAACCGGTTGGACCCGTCACCAGCACCAGGCCACGCTGTTCGTCCGCCAGGCGACGAACGACATCGGGGAGTCCCAGGTCCTCGACGCTCGATGCACTGGTGCGCACGCGTCGCACGGCCAACGCCACCGAACCACGCTGATAGAAGGCGTTGATACGAAAGCGGCCGACCCCCGACACGCTGTAGGCGAAGTCCGCTTCATGTTTTTCCGTGAAGATCTCGCGGATGTTAGGGAGCATGATCTCTTCGGCCAACGACCGCGACTCTTCGGGACTGATACGCGGTTCGTCGTCGAGCATGCGCAGATGACCGTCCACGCGTACCCGGGGGGCGGAGCCCGCCTTCACGTGAAGATCGGAACCGTCGAGATCGCAGAGAACCTGCAGCAATCGGTTGAACTCTTCCAGGTCCATAGCGTCCTAGTGTACGACACCGGGAAAGTTAAACGACCGTTTTCGTGACTGAATGCATAGGCAATATGACAGTGCGGGAGTGTGACGGAGCCACAGTGACAATGCGTGAACTACAAACCGGAATTATCTGAGTGAGGGCGAAACACCGACGCGGTCGCTCCACCGAAGCAGCTGCGGTCGACCCGCTGCCTCTCTCATTGGGTGACGTCTATCTCCTCACCGCCGAAAGCGATGGACAGCTGGCCGTGGGCGGTTTGGCCCTGGTGGTCGACCACGGGGGACTCACCGTGTTCTCTCCCAACGGGACGGTGGCCGCTTCACTGGCATGGGCCGAGCTCACGGTCCTCAGGACGACCGGACGGACGACCGCACCGGGCGGCGAGGGTGCTGTCTTGCTGGAGGCTTCGAGCCCGACGAGTACCCACCGCTTCGCCGTCCCGACCGGCGATGCCACCACCTTCGAATCCGCCATCGCTATCATTACCGGGGTACCGGTCACCGACTCCCGCCGACGCTCACGCCGGCGCCGGTGATCACCTCTTCCACGAGGGTTATGGGAGCAGCAGCAGCGGCTCCGGCGGTCAGCCCCCAAAACACGGATTGTGCTGGTAAAACCACTCGCACCACACCCGGGGGTCGGGGAAGAGGACGCCCCGTGGCGATAATGTCACGAGGGCCTTGATCGTCATCAAACCGCAACACTCCTGTGTCTATTTCGTCAGTTTTGAGGGCAATGATCCAACCTATGGAACCCCTTGTTCTGGAGTCCTGCCACAGCACCTGGCTCTTCGACACCGATCGGATGCGATTCCGCCGTGTCCTGAAGGGCCTGCACCTGGACAACCACCCGGCGTCGACGGGGTGGCGGCCCTATTTCGGCCTGGACATCGATCCCGTATCGGAGTCCTTCGTGGTCCTTCTGAACCCGGAGGGCACCAGGCTCCTTCGGTCCTGGCGCCACGTCGAGCACTGCACGCAGTGTGGAGGAGAGGCGACGGGCGAACTTTCGCTCGATGAGCTAAGGAGCGCTGCCCGCGCCTGAGCTTTCATCCAGGTGGGGCACCAAAAAATAGAATTGATCGGGCAGATTCTCTCAATACTTGGCACCGACGTTCCGATGTAGTACTCGTCCGGCTACGCTTCGCAGCCGGTCCCGGTTGACGATCGCGTGCATGCTCCGGCGATCAGCCCGTAACCGGTCGCAGGGGCGGAATGGAGAGGCCGGCCATGACGATGGATAGTCGCCCACCGGAGGCAACGGGATCCAATTCCGATCTCGTTCGCTCCGCGGCCCTGTCCTCGGCCGACCTCTGGCAAGAGATCCTCGAACGCCTCAACGAGGTTCAGGAGGGGCAGCTCAAACTCGCCCAGGCCATCGAGAGTCTCGGCATGATCGTGTGCGAAGCGCTTTCGGTCAATCCTCAGGCCGCGCTGGGTGGCGGCGAGGCAACATCGCTTCCTCGCAGCCCGCAACGCGTCCCTCTGGCCGCGGGACCCTCAGCGCAACCGGGCGTTGAACCAGCCGACGGGCGCGATCCGGCTGCATCCCAGAACACGATCGACGCTCTTCTCGGGACTGACGTCTTCGTTCCGGCAACGCCGGCTCCTGACGTTGAGCGGCCTCCCGACGTACCGGCAGTGGCGTCCGGGGCGGGGTCGGNNTCGCACCCGTCGCACCCGTCGCCCCAGAAGACCGCAAGGTCGCACGCGAACCCGTTTCGAGCGGCTCATGGCCCCGAGGTCGGCGCGTGGCCCGAGGTCTGGCCCGCGAAGCGCCCATGATGACAACACCAGCTGTTGTTCCCAACCTGACCCCGGCCGCCGTCGATGCGCTCCTGGCCGCCGAGTTCGGTGATACTCCCGCCGCCGCCGGACCGTCCCGTCGGGTCGTCCACGCGGCCGAGGGAGGGGCACTGCTGACCACGCTGCTCGGCACCGAGTTCGACACCGCCGTTTCAACTCCGGCACCGCCTACCGCTCCGCCAAGCCCGACGCGGTCCGGACCACCGGTCGCTCCGCCGTCCGCCAGGACGATCTCGCCGACACCGCCACCGGCTTCGACGCATTCTCCTTCGGTCCCGACAGCGCCACGCCCACCTCAGACCATGCCTTCCCCCGCGGCCGTCCCCTCACGGTCACCGACCCCCGCGGCGCCGAACACGTCGTGGTCCCCGACGGTCGATCCTCGTCGTTCGGTCCGTCCACCGGCGCCCGCCGCCGGCGTACCGGCCCCGCCGACCGTCGCGCCCCGCCCCTCTCCCGTGGCCGGTGCGCCTCTTCTCCCGCCTCCGGTTGCGTCCCCGGTTACGACGCCGGCGCCGACTCCTCCTGCCCCGCCTGCCGAGCCCAACCCTTCTGTGGAGCCAAAGTCCACTGTCGGATCCAACCCTCCGAGTGGACCAAGGCCTTCTGTCGTTCCCCCGACATCGCCCGAGACTCGACGCGCACCGCTCGGGCCGGTGACAGCGGACCCCGCTCCCTTCGTGTCCCCGACAGCCTCGCCCACAGGCGCAGGGCCATCACCCGAACCCCCCCCGTTTTCNNTCGCTGACGTGATGCCTCAGCCGACGAAGCGCGGGGACTCGGCTGCGTCCATGGCGACGGAGATTCTTTCCGCTGCCCCGAGCACGCCGGTCGTCGAATCGACGGAGACCACACCGACGACGCTGGCCGAGGACGTCACGATCATGGCCAAGGGACGGCGCCGGCGATTTCGTCTGCGCTGACCGATCGAGTCAGCCAGTCATAGTCTCCCGTCCAACCCAGGGAGCCGAGCGTCGGCCCGGTCCGGCCGGCAGGCCGTCTCAGAGAGCGGGGCGTCGCCAAGTGCCGGTGCTGCCGCCCGTCTTTTCCCACAAGGCGAGCTCACCGATACTCATGGACCGGTCGGCGGACTTGCACATGTCGTAGATCGTCAGGGCGGCGGTAGCGCAGGCGGTCAACGCCTCCATCTCCACCCCGGTCCGATCGACCGTTTCGACCTGAGCCTCCACTTCGACGAAGTCGTCGCCGATGGTGAAATTCACGTGCACGGACCCCACCAACAAGGGGTGACACATCGGGATCAGGTCCGGGGTCTTCTTGGCCGCCTGGATACCGGCAATACGCGCCGTGCCGAGCACGTCACCTTTGGTGATGGCGTTGCTGGCAACCTTGGCCGTGGTCTCGGGGAGCATCATCACCCGGCACCGCGCCAGGGCTCGGCGGTGGGTCTGTTCCTTGGGTGTGACGTCCACCATCCGTGCCCCCCCGAGAGGGTCGAGGTGGGTCAATCCGCGATCGTGCACTTTCGCATTGTACGTGACCAGGGATTCATTATGGAGACGGTTGGCGCGACCGAGGCACCGCTCGAACGGTAGACTTGGCACTCAGAGGGTGAGAGTGCCAATCACGGAAAGGGTCGGGACGGATGCCGACGTACGAATACGCATGCACGTCCTGCGGCGAGCACGCGGAGGTGGTCCAGTCGTTTCGCGACGATCCCCTGACCTCCTGTCCGGCCTGCGGTGGCCCTTTGCGCAAGGTATTCGGGTCCATCGGGGTGGTGTTCAAGGGAAGCGGCTTCTACAAGAACGACAGCCGTCCCGCCGCCAAGGAGTCCAAGTCGTCGAAGGACGGCTCACCGGCGACCTCGTCGGAGTCTTCCGGCGCCGGCTCGACCAAAGAGGCGTCGGCATCGCCGAAGGAGAAAACGGCGTCCTCCGAGAACTCGTCGGGTGACAAGGCGACGGCCTCAAAGGGCAACTCGTCACCGGAGAAGTCCAACACACCTTCGGGGAAGTCCGACTCGTCGGCCGCCGCGTCATAGTGACTGTCGTCACCAGGCGACGACACCACTCGGCACGCTAAGCGCCGCTCAGAACCATTCCGTCGACAGCCAGGGTCTGACCGGCGGCCAGTCCCGGGAGCCATTCGACGTCGCCGCCGACATGGACGATCTCTTGCAGCATCCGTTGCAGGGTCGACGCAATCGTGCCCTCTCGCACCGGTTCGGCCAACACACCGCCGCGGATCATGAGGCCCTCTGCCCCCACGGAGAAGTCCCCGCTCACGGGATTGACTCCGGAGTGCACCCCGGTCACCGATTGCACGAAGAACCCTTCACCCACTTGGGCGAGGATCTCCTGAGCATCGAGTGATCCGGGGGACAACAGCAGCGCCCGACACCCGGCGCCGGGGGTGGTGGCATAGCCACCGCGCACGGCTGAGGCGGTGGACACCGTCCCGGCCCGACGCGCCGCGGTGGTGTCAAAGACGAATCCCTTCAGGATGCCGGTGTCGATGAGCACGTTGCGCCTGCAGGCGAGGCCCTCGGCGTCATGGGTGGAGGCGCCGAATGCCCGGGCGTCCGTGGGGTCGTCGACGAGGGTCACGAGAGGACAGGCCACCACCTCGCCGATCCGATCGGCGAAAAACGACCGGCCCTTGGTCACGGCCTCACCCGACAGGGCCGAGGAGATGATCGACAAGAGTGTCGAGGTGACTCGGGAGTCGAGCACCACGACACATCGGCCCGACTTCACTTTGGTGGCGCCGATCATGCGCGTGGCGCGCTCGATGGCATCGTTGGCCGCGTGTTCAGAGTCGACATCGCCAGGCCCACGTCCGGCGCTGAACCCGACGCCGGTCTGGCTATCGAGGCCGTCCCCGGCGATGGCCGACACCGACAGGCTACAGATCGTGCGCCGGGCCGTGGCCGTGATGCCTGTCGAACTGGCGATAGCGGCCTCGGCCGCCATGTCGCCGTAGTCAGCGGCGTCCACCTGACGGACACGGGGGTCCCCGCCACGGACCCGGCGCTCGAGTTCGAGAGCCATGTCCACCTTGGCGCTGGTCGACAGGGAGCTGAGGGAGTCGTCCCACAGGTCGAGTGACGCCGGGACCACGGTATCGGGACGGGCCAGTCCGAGGTGCTCGTCGGGAGTGGCGAAAGTGGCGTTGTCACGCGCCTCGGCCAGCGTCTCGGCGATCGCCTCCTCGTCCAGGGTGCCGGCGTAGGCGAATCCCTGGCGCTGCGCCGAGACAACCCGGATGCCCACGCCGGCGGAGGCCGCCGACGACAGCTGCTCGATCTCGCCGTCATAGGCGCGTACGTCTGTCTCAACCCCGCGCGAGGCGTACACCTCGAGCTCCTCGCCCGGGCGGGCCTGGTCGGCGACGCGACTGACCAAGGTCAGCAGATCGTCCACCGAGGCCGCACCGTTGCGTGTCCTGGTGTCAGTCACCGGCCGTTCCTCCGATCGTGACGCCGGTGATGCGCAGCGTCGGCTGCCCCGTCCCCACCGGCACGCTCTGTCCGTCCTTGCCGCACGTCCCCGGCGAGGTGGCGAAGTCGTTGGCCACGGCGTCGATGCGACGCAGTGTCTCGGGACCGTTGCCGATCAGGTTGGCGTCGCGCAGCGGCTCCGTGAGGCGGCCGTTCTCGATCAGGTAGGCCTCGACGGTTCCGAACACGAAGTCCCCGGTCGTCGTGTTGACCTGTCCCCCCCCGAGCTTGGCCACATAGACACCGGTCGGCGTCTGGGCCAGGAGCTCGTCGGGGTCCGACTCACCGTCGATCAGGAAGGTGTTCGTCATCCGCACCATGGGCAGGTCGCGATAGCTCTGGCGTCGGCCGTTGCCCGACGACTGGCGTCCTTCGTGCCGGGCCCGCAGGTAGTCCCACATGTAGTCGGTGAGCACACCGTTCTCGATGAGGACGTTGCGCTGCGCCGGGCGACCCTCGTCGTCGACGGCGAAGGTGCCCCACTCCCGACCGATCGTCCCGTCGTCCACCAACGTGACCAGGGGGCTCGCCACCTGGGAGCCCACCTGCCCGACATAGACCGATGCGTCCTTGGCGATGTGATCGGCTTCGAGCCCGTGGCCGCACGCCTCGTGGAACAGGATTCCGCCACTGCCCGAGGCCAGGACGATGGGCACCTCTCCGCTCGGTGCCGGACGCGCCGACAACTTGGCCAACGCCCGCCGTGCTGCTTCGCCCGCCACCTCATCGACGTCCACCGTGTCGAATAGCTCGAAACCGACGGTGAAGGCGGCGGACTCGAACCCTGTCTGCATGCCCGTGTCACCGACGGCCACACACGACACCGAAAAACGCGAGCGGACCTGGTCGTCGGCCACCAGCACCCCGTCGCTGTTGGCCACCAGTATGCGGCGCCGACTGTCGCCGTAGGAGGCGGAGACCTGGGTCACGGCCGATCCCGCCGATCGGGCGGCGTCGTCGGCCCGGGCCAGCAGTTCGATCTTGCGTGCCTTCTCCACGTCCTCGGGGAAGATGGTGACGTCGTAGGGACGCGGCGCATCGGAATGCGACAACGCCACGTTCCGCGTCCCGTGGGCGTCTCGGNNCGCCCCGACGACAGCTCCTCCACCCTTCCGTCGTCGAGCGTGGCGGAAGTGCCGCGTCGGTCCTCGACAAAGACCTCGGCGAATTCACCCCCCCGGCGGAGGGCGGAGTCGAGCACTCGCTCGACGACCGCGGTGTCGACGAGCAGAGCTGTCCCTGACGCTGCGTCGCTCACCGGCTGCTTCCTTTCTCGGAGCCGGTCATGTCCGGCACCAGGTCTCGGGGCCGGTTGCCATCGTCGGAGGACTCGCGTGCCCATCGGTCCACGCNNCGACCCCGGCCGCCGCGGCCGCGCCTCCCTCGTGGTCGGCGCTCAGGACACCGCCGTCGCCCTGGGCTCGGGCGACGTCGAGGTCCTGGCCACGCCCCGGCTGATCTCGCTGTGCGAGGAAGCGACGGTCCAGGCCGTGGCCGGAGCGCTCGGGCCGGGACTGACGAGTGTCGGGGTCCGCGTGAAATTCGACCACCTGGCCCCCGTGCGGGTGGGTTCGGAGGTGACGGCCGAAGCCGTCCTCGAGAAGATCGAGGGCCGGCGCCTCATCTTCACCGTCACGGCCACCGACGCCGCCGGCCNNCGCCAGTGGCAGGAGGCCTTCTACGAGAAGAACTACGCCGAGTCGCCCATCCTCTCGCCCGACTTCGTCGCCCTCGCCGCCGCCCACGGCATCGCCGCGGTGCTCGTCACCACCCAGGTACTCCGACAGGGCTTGGGCGAGGACGGGCAGGGGCATGCTCTGCAACCAGATGCTGCCGGGACCCGTGAGAGAGACCAGATGGTGGCCGTCGGCCCCCATGAAGCGATTGGCGATGCCCTGGAGCCTGATGACCTGGAAACTCACGCTGTCCTGGAACATGCCGACATGCCCGGGGTGGACGAGCAGTGTCTGCCCGGCCACCAGCTCGTAGGTCACGATCTCGCCGGACAGCTCCACCCAGGCCTGGCCCTCGCCTTCGAGCTTCTGCAGGATAAATCCCTCGCCGCCCCACAGGCCACCCTTGAAGGTCTGCTGCAGGCCGATAGTGGGCGTGATGCCAGGTGTCCCGCACATCCAACCGTGACGGTGGACGAGGTAGCCCTGGCCTTGGGCGATCTCGATCGGGAGTATCCGGCCCGGCAGCTTGCTGGCGAACGTCACCATGCCTTGACCCCCGACGGCCTCATAGCGGGTCAAGAAGATCCCGCCGCCGCCGACGGCGCGTTTGAGTCCGGCCATCAATCCCCCGCCGCCGCCGGTGTTGACCTTCTGCGACATCTGCATGTTGGCGGTCATCCACGACAGGTCCCCGTGGGTGGACACGAGCGCTTCGCCCGGGTCGAGCAGCATCTCCAGGACCGGCATGGTGGTGCCGTTGACGTTCGCCTGCATCAGGATCTCCCCCGCGATGGCCGGCCCACGCCGGCGGCCGTCTGGACGATCGCATTCTGCCCCGTCCGCCGCCCCCGGCGCTCGATCCCCGCGTCCATGTCTCCTCGCTCGGGATCCGACCCGGGGACCGGGCTGGACCCGAGGCGTCGTGCGAAGCTGAAGCGATGGGCGAGACGTTGCGACCGGTGCGCGCCACGTTCGTCGCCTTCGGGATCTTCTGGGGCACCTGGGCCGTCGCCGCCACCAACATCGAGCACAACCTGCACCTCTCCACGGGCCGCCTCGGCCTTCTGCTGTCGGTGTCGATCGGCGCCGGTGGTGTGGCCGCCGCCGTCAGCGGCGGGTTGGCCGAGCGCTGGGGCACGGCCCGGTTCATGAGTCGGACGCTGGTGGGATGGGGCGTCGTCCTGCTCGCTTCGGCCGGCGTCGGTGGTGGCGCCCCCTTCGTCATCACCTTCGTTCTGAGCATGATGACGGCCGGGTTGGTCGACATGGCCATGAACGCGGCCGCCGCCGAGGGCGTGGCCGGCGACGCCGGACGGATGATGCGCTTTCATGCCTTCTTCAACGCGGGCGCCCTGGTCGGAGCGGCGACGACCGGCGGTTTGCTACGCGCAGGAGTGTCGTGGCGTTGGGCGTGGGCGGCGGTGGCGGTGGCGGGCCTCGCCCTCGCCGCCGTGACCCGGACGGCGTTGCTTCCTGGCGCCATCGACCACCGCGCCGGCGCCGATGGCGTCGTCAGGAGCGAGGGTGTCTTGCGTGACCCAGCGCCCAAGGAGCGCGCCGGTTGGCTACGTTCGCTGGCCGCCATCCGGTC
This sequence comes from Acidimicrobiaceae bacterium, assembly GCA_003131945.1. The sequence goes on along the minus strand of PKWD01000422.1, from coordinate 713 downwards.
GCAGCACCTGGTGGTGCTGGCCGCGGTATTCGCCATCACGGCCATGGTCGAGGGCGGCATCGATACGTGGGGCGTGCTGTACCTGCGCACCCATCTCGCCGCCGGTGTCCTGCTCGGTGCCGGTGCCTACTGCATAGGCCAGGCCATCGCCGTGACGACGAGAGGTGGGGCGGGGGGTCGGATCGGTCGTATCGGGCCGCGCTGGGGTCTCGTGATCGGCGCCACCGTGGCCGCCGGTGGCCTGGCCCTGGAAGCGGGGTCGCACCACGCGGCGACGGCCGCCCTCGGACTCGCTCTGGCCGCCGGGGGCATCTCGCTGTGCTGGCCCCTCGTCATGGCCGTCGCCTCCAGGGTGGCCCTGGCCTCGGATCCGGCGCGTTCCCCCGGTCCGGGTGCCGCCGTTCGGGGCGACAGCATCTCCCCCGCTGCCCTGGTGGGCGCCCTCACGGCCACCGGCTATGTCGGATGGGTGGCCGGCCCGGCCGTGGTGGGCTGGGTGGCCGACACGGCCGGTCTGAGCACCGGTCTGTTCCTGCTCTCGGGNNCCATGCTCCTCGACGACATCCAGAGCCCCGCCGACCTGCGCAGTTTGTCGCACGCGCAACTCGACCAGCTGTCGGCCGAGATCCGCTCGTTCATTGTCGAATCCGTCACCACCACCGGCGGGCACCTGGGATCGAACCTCGGGGTCGTCGAGCTCACCCTGGCCCTGC